>JAUZRH010000316.1 GCA_030950555.1 Mariprofundus sp.
TCCAGGTTATGCGCAGGATAGTTGTTGGATTCAAGGCGCCAAATCAAGCGCATAGCAGGGCTATGTAACTGATTTGGCAACGCAGAATGCGGACTTATAGACCAGCAGAATTGGATGATTTATTCTTTCCGCGGCCCTTAGTAACGCCTTGCCCGTCATTCCCGAGGCTTGAATCGGGAATCCAGCTCAAAACAAACGCTCTGCTTTATACCAAAGCCAATGGATTCTCGTCTTCACGGGAATGACGGATAATCCATACTTGAATCACTATATCTCGTTTACTTCAATAATCGGGAGAATAGCCATCGGTTTAATGGGCGCATCACTCAACCGCTTATCAACAGCGACCTCATCACAGGCGGCAAATCGTTCACAGTGAACGCACACTGTCCATACTTTTTGCGGCAAACTCTCTTTGGAGACAACAGCATAGCCCATACGCTTAAAAAAACTAGTCACATAGGTCAGGGCAAAGACGCGTGCCACGCCGAGCGCTGCCAACCACTGCTCACAGCCATCAACCAGCAGGCGGCCAACCCCATGTTTCTGAAATGCAGGCAAAACAACCAGTGAACGGATCTCAGCTAGATTTTCACCATAAATATGGACAGCAACAACACCACTGACAACCCCATCATAATCGGCTACCAGAAATTCCTGTAGATGCTGAAAGATATTATCTTTATCCCGTGCCAGAATAATATCTCGATCAACAAAGGGCGTGAGCATTGAAAAAATGGCTTCCACATCCTCCACACCTGCATTGCGGATAGTAATCAAGTGGTTCATTCCCTACCCTCAGTTACTATCGTCATTACAACCAACCTCTTTATATTCGCCTCGCAAAAGTGCAACGGCTTGGTCTATTTTTCGCTACCCTGAAAGTGTGCCTTTAGCCCCGCATTGATTTCACAACACAGTTATAGCCAAGGAACAGTTTCAAGGATGGCATCCGTCATGCCCTATTTGATCGACAATCCTAAGAGCCGTGGACTACGCCCGCTTACTCTGAGGCGGTAAGTGCCTGACCACGATGTAACATACTCTCGGCATGCGGTAGTGCATCCACGCCACCCAGCATGCGAGCAATTTCAGGCTGGCGATCAGGTTGATCCAGCTTCTGTAGTGAACTTACCGTGCGACCATCTTTCTCAGCCTTACGAATTACAACCTGATAATCTGCGCAAGCCGCCACTTGTGGAAGATGTGAAATCACCAATACCTGTCTCTCACGCCCCATCGAGGCTAATAGCTCACCAACACACCAGGCTGTTTCACCACCAATGCCGGTATCCACTTCATCAAATACCGCAAGCTTAGGTGCATCCACCATACCGCCACACCCTTTCAGCGCCAGAATCATCCTCGATAACTCGCCACCGGAAGCAACCGCTGAAAGCTCACGCCATGGCTCTCCCGGATTACTCATCACCTGCATCGATACTTCATCCATACCCATCGCTGAATAAAGCGGTTTGTCAGTCGGTGATTGCCCACTCTGAAGCGAGAAACGTACCTGCATACCAGCCAGCGCCAAACGATCCAATAGGGGTCTGAGTGCCTGACAGAGTGATTCACCCGCCTCGACACGCGCTATACTTAACAATGCTGCCTGCTGCAAATAATAACGACTTGCTTCTTGCAAACGAGCTGTTGCTGCTTCTTCATCCCAGCCGGCTGTATCAAGAGCCGATAAGCGCTTCTCCCACGTTTCCATAAGCGTCAGTAGGCCCAACTCATCACAGCCATGCCTGCGTGTGGCCTCTAACAGTTGCATGAGTCTCTCTTCAATCAACGCCAAGGCATGCTCATCAAATGCGGCGTCGAGCGCATCTAGCAAACCCGGCACGACTTCGCCCAAAAGCGCATCCATCTGTTCTAAAAGTTCAAAACTATTTTTCAAGCCTGCGTGAAATTGTTGTACCGCAGCTAACTCATGCGCCGAACGAGCCAATAGCTGTCGCACATTGGGCTCAGCTTCATCCAACATCTGCAAGGCAGACACTGCCGCAGAACGAATTTGCGCATGGTGACGACCGGCCTGCACATCTCCTTGTAGCTTTTCAATCAAACCCTGTTCCACATTCAATATTTGCAAATGCGATAACTCACTGTGCATCCATTCTACCTGCTGCTCAGTATCTCCCCGCTGTTGCTGTAATTGATGCAGTGCTTTACCTGCCTGCTTCCACGCTTCATAAGCCGATCTAACCTCAGCCATCAAAGATGCGGAGAGATGGGCATCCAGCAGTTGGCGCTGAAAATCAGCCTGCAACAACGCCTGATGTTCATGTTGACCATGCAGATCCAAACAGATTCGTCCTAATTTTTGCATCAGTTTGGATGGTACAGGGACACCATTCAAATACGCGCGTGAACGTCCATCACTATTGATAATGCGCCGCAGTAACAGCTCATCATCCATCTCAATATCCTGCTCGGCCAATAGTTGGGCAATCTGTTTATCACCGGCTTCCAAGGCCCACACGGCCATCACTTCAGCTCTACTAGCCCCATGCCGAACCCAGTCCGCCGAGGCACGCGCCCCGAACACGGCACTCAAGGCATCAACCAACATGGATTTACCCGCTCCGGTTTCGCCGGTAAAGACAGTCATACCACGATCCAAATCCAACTGTACATGCTCAATCAAAGCAAATTGTTTAATAATAAGGGAAACTAACATGCACTCATCACTCTTTTCTGGCCAGCTGACCGGCCCAATTCAGTTTACTTCTCAGCATTTCAAAATAGTGACGATCAGGCAGGTAGACCAATGAAACATAGCCTCCCTTGGCAATCGTAAGCCTATCGCCCTCCTCTAACTGCATGAGTTCAATGCCATCTAAATTGACAGCAGCTGTCAATGGCGACTCGACCAAGCGTAACTGAATCACATCATCGGCTGGCAACACAATAGGACGGTTGGAGAGTGTATGGGGGCATACCGGAACAATAGTGATCGCTTCAACGAGGGGATGCACAATCGGCCCACCCGCAGAAAGAGCATAGGCCGTAGAGCCTGCCGGTGTGGCTAGAATAAGCCCATCAGCCCGCATACGAAACACGAATTGATCACGCACAGCCATCTCAAAGCTAATCATGCGCGGATGCGCACTACGCTCTAGCACCACATCATTCATCGCTGTACCTTGAGCTAGCTTCTTATCTCCTCGCCACACTTCCGCCATAAGGGTAAAATGACGTTTTGTCTTTAAATTGCCGGCCAGAATATCTTCAACCACATCAAACATACTGCCAATGGGTGTATCTGTGAGAAAACCAAGGCGCCCTAGATTAATGCCTAAAATAGGTATTGATGAATCAATAAAATGTCGGGCTGCATGTAACAGCGTACCATCACCACCAAGCACAATCAGCAACTCCACCTCTGCGGCCATCGACCGCATTGGCAAGCGATGACATAGAGCTGAGCAAACTGAGCTATGATCTAATGTTTCATCAATATAGACCGTACATCCCTTATCTAACAACCAACGCTGCAATTCACCCATCAGCTCACATGCTGGGTCATCATCAGGCTTGATCGTAATACCGATACGGTTCATTTAGGCATGCCTTTCCATGCTTTGGGCTGAGTATGACATTGAAAACATTGGCCACCCTTGATATGTCCTAGTGGCCGTGGACGCATCCCCTGCGCACCATGGCAGCTCATACACTCAGATAGCTTGGTAACCGCAAGATGGTTCTGATCATTCGGAACCGCCTTAGTGGTGCGTTCACTTGTCCCCAGCACCAGCACCAGGATAACCGTTGCGATAACAGTTAAAAAAACAGCATCCCGTTTGCCAAATTTCCAGGATATTTTCTGCTCACCACTCATATTTCACCTCAGATCATCCATAAAGAATTTATCACCCATCAAGCGCGGCAATCATGAACGATTGTACAAATCATTGCTATCAGCACGCCTTCTTTGCCACCATAATTTGCCACCACAAGCATGACCATCGCAGCAATCACCCAGCGCAAGAATCATCAGGTCATACCTTTAGCCATGCCGCCAAAAATAC
This sequence comes from Mariprofundus sp., assembly GCA_030950555.1. Lineage (GTDB taxonomy): Bacteria > Pseudomonadota > Zetaproteobacteria > Mariprofundales > Mariprofundaceae > Mariprofundus. The sequence goes on from JAUZRH010000316.1 coordinate 4,038, forward strand.
CAGAGTAAGCCCAGATATTCATGCAAGCCATCACCCGAGTCAGCCAATACATTCCATCGGGGAAAAAAACTACGCAGGTCATAGGGCTGTTTTTCTACTCTATAATTACAAGGCGCAGGAATCACCTGCATGCCAAAGCTTTCAAACACCCGTACAGCGCGCACCATATGCCAGGCGGTCGTCACAAGAATAAGCTTTTTATGATGACCTGCGGCCAATATCTGTTGCATATACTGACCATTTTCCCACGTAGTACGCGACTTTGATTCAACATGGATATGTTTGGCATCCACGCCAAAACGGCGCAGCATGCGCGCCATCACCACCCCTTCAGGTTCGCCCAAACCAGGATGAAGCGCACCCCCACTCACATAAACCGGAAAGCCACTTTGCAAAGCAAGATCCGCTCCATACAACGTGCGCATTAAAGCATGATCATGCAGACTATCACGACCACCATATTCAGGCGCCTGTTCATACAAACCACCGCCAAGCACCACTATCACCGCAGAACCTGCCTCAATAGCCTGTAGCTCTACACGGCTCAAGGGCGGATAGTGTAACTCTAACGGATTCAACAGCTGATCGCGCACCGGTTCTGTAGCCAATAACCAGAGCAGTGCCATCGCCAGTAGTACCACGGCACGGCCCCAACTACGTCGCCAAAATACAAGCCCTATAATGCTCAGCACAATGAAACCACCTGGGGGCAATAACAGCTGTGCAATCACTTTACTTATGATTAAATCCATCAGGCTTTAATTGATGGTATGATCTTTCTCGTCATAATCAGCATCATCAAACCAATGAGCTGGCGCAGTAACCACATCCATGCTTGTTATCATAGCTGAGCGCAGCATGCTACATGAGCTTAAAAAAAACAGTGAAACAACCAACATCAATATCAAACGCATAAATTAAAAACCTCTTTTAAGATCAAGCAATCCTAAGTGAGCGTAAGGCCAAGAGCTATCAAAACAAATGACCACCCCCATGCCAGACTAAAAGCTCGCCCTCTAAGTACCGCATCACGCCCCTCTAAAAGCGACTCACTTACCCATGAAGATGCTTTTTTATTGTTATTCCGCCCTTAATATGGCATCCAGCTACAAAGACACAAAGTAAAACCGGCTAACCACAAAGACACCAAGACTCAAAGTAAACAGGCCATCGATATGGTCTTCCCGCGTTCCCACGCTCCTGCGTGGGAACGCATAGGCAGAGCGTTTGTTTGATATGGATTCCCGTCTCCACGGGAATGACGGGCGGGCAGGTGGCTGGTTGATTCGGGCAGTCTAATGAACCCTATCGCGTAGCGGGAGCAACGCTCAAGCTTTTGCGAAGGCGTGGGACAGACAATCCATACTTGAATCACTATACCCTCTCCCTCAGGGAAAGGATTTGGGTGAGGGGATCAATCAAAAACGCCCATGATTAATCCGGCCCACGGAAGATGAAGAGACATCTTTCAGCTGTGAGGTAACGTAGAGTGTCAAGCATTTCTTATAACTGGTGAAGAATGGCGTATTTTTTTAACAAGTGCTTCATGGCTCTATCTTTGTTCCACCTTAAAGGTGAAGCCGAATCATCCAAACGCTTATCCTACAAGCTCACCTCAAAGCGCAGCAGGCCAACTTTAGCGGTGCGGATAGCCGCATCACCGCCTGGGTTATCGATCAGTTGAAATGATGGTTGCAGGGCTAGCCAAGGTGTCAGCACCGCGTGGTATGTAAATTCCAGCGTTGTTTCAGCAGAGAGATGTGTACTTGCACGCGCAATAGCCAAACCCAACTCATCATCAGCGCGTGAAGGCATCAAGCCCTGCACATGCACACCACCACCAACATAAGCTGTTACACTGTCATTACGACTGGCAGGAACCCAGCCATATTGCATAAATGCACCAATTTTGGAGCCATTTTGCAGTTCCAGAAGCGGCTGATCAACAACACCATAAAGCCCGTAATCGCTACGGTAAACGGCGCCACTAGCTGTCGTGATATTGGCCGTATGCTGCCAATAACCCACTTTATAACTACCGTCAGCTACCGAGACACCCGCCTCAGCAATGAACATTTTTCCTTCTGTTGTATTCATTTTTCGCGTGGAGGGGTCTCCATCATAAACAGCTCCCTGCAAATAGAACCCTTCCGCTGGCTGAATCTTTATGCGCACCCCTAAAGCGGCTTTTGGAAAAAGTGACGTGGCAACATTACCCGACACATCAGGGCCGATGCCAAAGGATGAGTTGAGAAAAAGGCCACCATATTCAGATGCATAAAAATCCGAATTCAGATCATGCAGGCCTGCCAGTATCGCCAGTTGACCATCCATAAACTGCTGTTCATACCAAGCTTGATGAACAATAAACTGATTAGGCGCTTCGATATTACTAGCTGTCTGCAGATCACCAATTAACATAGCGCTGGGATCACCACCATTGGTTCGCAATCCGTGCACAAAAAGGGTACCACCCGACCACATACCGAGCTTTTCACTGTCAACGGTAAGCATCAGATCAAGGTTATCTTGATAGGTAGAACCAGCACGATTGAATGCGCCACCAGAGAAATTTCTAACTGATTCACCCGTATAGACAAATTCAGCCGTCACGCCCTGTTCTTCCATGGAATCTCGCACCCCGCCCCATGAGCCGGTCATAGAATCGGCTTCTAACCAGTTGCTATTACCCTCAGCATATCCTGTTAGTGGCACTACTGCCAAGCACAATAAGAGTGCCGCTATCTTTGATTGCATTACCTTTCCTCTCTCTCTTTTTCATAACTACGCAAATAACAGTAACTACGCTATAGCCGTTCAAGCATGGAAGTATCATCATGCACGCGCATACGTCCATCGATGGGTATCTGCATGCCCTGTCTTGCTGAATTTCTGATCAGGCTGGGCATGACCGCCAAGCCATTTGTCCACTATCATTCGCTCCTACCTTAAACTTTTTTTCACACCTGCATGTATAATATTGCCAGCACAAACATTCACGCCAGCAGCCAATGCCGAATCAGTCCTACAGGCCAACGCAACACCACCGGCCAAACGCTGAATATAAGCTAGCGTTACACTCGTCAGGGCATGCGTACTGGTGCGCGCTACTGCCGAAGGCAAATTTGGCAAACAACAATGCAGCACACCCTCTTGCCTATAAATCGGTGCATCAAAACTACTGACCCGACTCGTTTCTGAAACACCGCCCTGATCAATTGATACATCAACAAACAGGCTACCTGACGCCATCCGACGCAACTCTGCACGCATCAGCAATCTCGGCGCATGCTCACCGGGAACCAGTGCTGCCCCGATAAGCAGATCACACGTTGGCAACAGTCGGTCGAGTGCTTGCTCTGAAAAAAGTTGCAACTCAATACGTTGATCCAACTGTGCTTTCAAACGCTCAAGGTAGTTGCTATTTTTTTCCAGCATCACCACCTTAGCGCCTAAACCTATCAATGCATCAGCGGCATTTAAACCAACCGTTCCGGCGCCAAGAATCACGGCTCGGGCTGCCGCCACACCATCCACCCCACCGAGCAACACACCTTTCCCCGAGTATTCTGTACCATTCTCTTTTTGCAGAAAATGAGCCCCTAATTGCACCGCCACACGACCGGCTACTCGGCTCATCGGAGCCAACAGGGGCAAACTACCATCTTGCAACTGCACCGTTTCATAAGCTATAGCACAAACACCTTTCTTTAACAGCTCATCTGCTAACAGCGCATCAGCAGCCAGATGCAGATAGGTAAAAAGCGTTAAATCCGATCGTAAGTAACCATACTCCTGCACTTGTGGCTCTTTAACCTTCACCACAAGCTCCGCCGCCCAAGCATCGGCTGGATTTTCAACGATCAAACCACCTGCCTGAAGATAAAGTTGATCTTCAAAGCCACTATCAAGACCCGCATTGGTTTCAATGATCACCTGATGGCCGTCAGCAATAAGCGTTTTCACACCCTTCGGTGTTAAGGCCACACGGTGTTCGTAATTTTTAATCTCTTTAGGCAGTCCGATATTCAACGATGAACCTCCCAGCTATTTAGCAACAGGCGGACGCAAGCTCTCGCGTCCACTCGGAACCAGCTCCCCCTGCTCATTGACATGCGCTGGTATATATTGGGTGATTTGATTATCCACTTTTTGCAAGTAGATGAAGCCATTAATCGCTGTCGCTAGGCCCAGAAGAATCGCCGCCAGATAAAACCAACGAGGAGCCGACTGCTTTTCAACCGGAGTAACATCAATAATTTCCGGATCACTACGCTCTGCCCGCGCCACCAACCAAATCCGCAGCAGTAATAAGATATTGCGTAACATAAACATCAATAACACAGGACCGAAAAAGAAAATGAGCGTTAAAAAAATATTACGTATCATGATGTTGCCAACGCTCTCAAGCCCTGCGCATAGGCCAATACATCCGGCTCCCCGCCTGCTCGTTGTGCATAAAACACCGTTTCAGCTAGTAGCTCAAGTATTTTATGTAGGGCATCATGACGTTCCATCTGTTTAAGCGTAATCATATAATCAAGGGCTTTAGCCATCTCCGGCGGCTGCTTGGTCGCCGCCTGCTCTTCTAACGCCAAGTGCAAAGAGAGGTGAAGATAAGGATTCATACCATCATCTACGTCAAAATCACGATCAAGAAAATCATCCATATCATTAAAATAACAGTGATATTCCGGATGCATCGCAATCACTCTGGCAATACGCACCTCCAAAGCGTTGAGAGGCAGTTTTCCTTGCGCTTTATGCCAAGCATCCCAGAAAATCTGTCGATGCGCACGTAACTGCTCTCGATTCGGTCTTCTTGATGCTGTTTGTTCATCCGCAACCTGAGTCATTTAACCTCCATCATTATACTTCTAGTAACAGTTCAACGCCAAAAACTATCAATAAGGGCCGCGGAAAGAATAAATCATCCACCTGCTGGTCTATAAGTCCGCATTCTGCGTTGCCACAGAGTGACTACTAAAGGCAGTAGGCTATCGCGCCCATTCAGGGCTTGCTTATGCGCTTGATTTGGCGCCTTGAATCCAACTACTATCCTGCGCATAATTTGGATACTTTATGCTTTCCGTGGCCCTAAAAGGGAAGTCGTCATTCACGACCGGATCGGAAATCTATTTGCTGCAGCGTGTGATTGAGAACAATGGATTTTTGCCCCACGCCTTCGTGGGGGAGGCAGATTCTTCGCGGGAGTGACGAGAAACGACATTTTCAAACTTGCATAGCCATAGCTCAGGGGGAGGGGTGGAAATTTAACCCCGCAACAAACGCCCCGCAAGACTTGATGCACGACTAAAGTCGCACCCCCGATGTTCAGGTGCCTGAATTACGCTATAATTGAGCATCACAGAGAACATGCCGCGCCCTTATAATTAACAGTATTCTTTGATCATGATCAGCGGGGTTGAATCGTAGTCATACCACCCATATAAGGCTGAAGGGCTTTGGGAATAGTAATTGAACCATCGGCTTGATAACCATTTTCTAACACGGCAACCAAACAACGACCAATAGCTAGGCCAGAACCATTAAGCGTTGCAACTGGCTGCGGTTTGCCATTTTCATCACGATAACGAATACCCGCACGTCGCCCCTGAAACTGCCCAAAAGTGGAGCAAGAGGAAATTTCACGATACTGCTTCTGACTCGGTAGCCACACTTCCAAATCAAAGGTCTGTTGAGCTGAAAATCCAACATCACCAGCGCACAGGGAAAGCACCCGATAAGGCAACTCTAATATCTGCAATACAGCTTCGGCATGGGAGATCAACGCATCCAAATCTGAACGTGCCTGCGCCGGTGTTGTCAAGTGTACCAGTTCGATTTTATCAAACTGATGTTGGCGAATCATGCCGCGCATATCACGCCCAGCAGAGCCCGCCTCACGTCGAAAACAGGGGGTATAAGCACAATGACGGATTGGTAAGACATCGGCATCGAGGATCATATCTTGATAGAGATTTGTCACCGGTACTTCCGCTGTCGGAATAAGAAAAGCATCTTCGCCTTCGAGTTTATAGAGATCCTCTTCAAACTTGGGCAACTGGCCTGTACCGGTCATGGTCTTGCGATTAACAATCGCCGGCACCCACACCTCTTCATAACCATGTTTATCGACGTGCAGATCTAACATAAACTGCATGAGTGCCCGCTCTAAACGAGCCGCCGCACCTCGCAGCACCGTAAAGCGGGAGCCTGCCAGCTTTGCACCCGCATCAAAATCCAGAATACCCAGTGCCGCACCAATCTCCCAATGTGGTGGTACTTCATCACTGCGTGGCTCGCCCCAGCGGCGAAGCTCAATATTATCCGCTTCATCACTGCCATCGGGAACGCTATCCAGTAGTGGATTGGGAATCTCCAGCAACGCTTCGGAAAAAGCAGCTTCAGCATCACGCGTCAAACTATCCAGCTCTTTAACACGGCCCGATAACGTGCCCATTGCAGCCATCTCTGCACTACTATCTTCACCCTGTTTTTTCTTCATGCCGATCTGTTTGGAGACGCGATTACGCTCCGCCTGCAGTGTTTCTGATTCACTTTTTAACTGCCGCTGATTTTCATCCAGCCCTCGCAAACAAGCCCAAGCACTACCTTCAGCAACCACCGCTTCACCACGGCGAGCCAGGGCTGCTTGCATTACCTCATAATCACGCCTTAAGGCTTGCCGATCAATCATTGTTCTGCACCATCACTCTGTTCCGTCTCATTGCTATCATTCGAGACATCACTCTCTGGCTGCTGGGGTTTATCATCCACCGCCCCATCGACCACTTCTGCATCAGTAACTTTAGTATCTATGACTTCAGCATCATTAGCAGCACCTTCAACCAGCGCCGCTTCATTCTCATCATCCTCTTCGGGTCGATCCGCGACACGCACCACACCAATCACCCGTTCGCCCTCTTTGCAACCGATCAGCTTCACACCCTGGGTATTGCGACCAATCACCGAAACACCATTTAGACGAATACGCACAAGACGGCCTGTATCAGTCATCATCATCACCTGATCATCATCGTGCACCAGTAATGCAGCGACCATGTCACCATTGCGGCCACCGGTCTTCAAGCTAAATACACCCTGACCACCGCGTTTTTGCACATTATAATCGCTCACAGAGGTGCGTTTGCCAAAGCCATTTTCCGAAACAGAGAGCAGCGTTGCCTGATCGGAAACCAAGGTCATCGAGATCACTTTGCATTCGCCTGGCATACGCATACCGGTAACGCCACGTGTAGAGCGTCCCATCGGCCGCACATCCGTCTCGTTAAAGCGAATCGCCTTACCGCCACTGGCTGTCAGCATAATATCCTCATCGCCATTGGAGATAAGTACACTAATCAGCTCATCACCCTCATCGAGTTTGATCGCAATAATACCATTGGCACGGATATGCTGATATTCTGAAAGGCGCGTCTTTTTCACGACACCATTTTTTGTGGCCATAATAATATAGCGCTCATCATCAAATTCACGCATCGACAGGGTTGCTGAAATGTGTTCACCCTTTTCGACCGCCAGCAGATTAACCAGTGCTTTACCCCGTGCCGTTCGTCCGGCTTGCGGCACTTCATATACCTTTTTACGGAATACACGTCCTTGGTCCGAGAAAAACAGTAGGAAATCATGCGTAGAGGCGACCATTAACTGGGTGACAAAATCCTCTTCCTTGGTTGTCATGGCCGTTTTACCCTGACCACCACGCCGCTGGGCGCGATACTCAGAGGTGGCATTACGTTTAATATACCCTTCGTTGGAGATGGTAACGACCATATCTTCTTCGGTGATCAAGTCTTCTACGGTAAGTTCAGCGCTATCATCCATCATTTCACTACGACGGGGATCCCCGTACTTATCACGAACCACTTCCATCTCTTCAACAATCACATTCATTAAAAGCACTTCATCAGCCAGGATAGCTTTCAAACCAGCAATCACCGTCTGAAGTTCATCAAATTCTGCTTGAATCTTCTCACGCTCCAAACCAGTCAAACGCTGTAAGCGCATTTCCAGAATTGCCTGAGACTGTTTTTCAGAGAGGCCGAAATGATCCATCAAACCAATCTTTGCTTCAGCTGCGGTTTGACTCGCACGGATCAACTTAATCACTTCATCGATGTGATCCAGTGCAATCAGCAAGCCTTGCAGAATATGAGCCCGCGCTTCTGCCTTAGCCAGATCAAACAAGCAACGGCGCGTAACCACCTGACGACGGTGATCCAGAAAGTGTAGAAGCAGCTCACGCACACCACACAGCTTCGGCTGTCCATCCAGCAGTGCCAGCATATTACAACTGAAGTTACACTGCAGTTGCGTATGTTTATATAGGTTATTGAGTACCACTTCAGGTATCTCATTCCTTTTCAACTCGATGGCAATACGCATACCATCACGATCCGACTCATCACGCAGGTCGGAAATACCATCCATCTTTTTATCGCGCACTTGATGGGCAATATTTTCAATTAGATTGGCTTTATTCACCTGATAAGGTAGTTCGGTAATAATCAGTGACTGTCGTTTAGTGGTTGCATGCACTTCAACCAGCGCTCGAGCGCGCATCGTGACCGATCCTCGTCCTGTCAGAAAAGCACTACGCATGCCTGCATGGCCATAGATAAAGCCACCCGTAGGAAAATCCGGCCCCGGCATAATTTGCATGAGCTCATCATCATCTATTTCAGGCGTGCGAACCAAAGCGATGGTTGCGTTGATGGTCTCCACAAGGTTATGGGGTGGAATATTGGTTGCCATACCAACGGCAATACCCTGTGAACCATTGATCAATAGATTGGGAAAACGGGCCGGAAGCACCTTCGGCTCGCGTAGCGATTCATCATAATTCGGACCAAAATCTACGGTCTCTTTGTCAATATCGGCCAGTAGTTCACCAGCTAGTCGACTCATGCGGGCTTCGGTATAACGCATTGCCGCCGGAGAATCACCATCTACCGAACCAAAGTTACCCTGGCCATCAATTAATAGATGACGCATGCTCCATGGCTGAGCCATACGTACCATGGCATCATAAACCGCTGTATCACCATGGGGATGATACTTACCAATCACGTCACCGACCACACGTGCCGACTTTTTAAAGGGTTTTTCATAGGTAGAACCCAAATCCTGCATGGCAAACAGAATACGCCGATGCACCGGTTTGAGCCCATCACGCGCATCGGGCAGAGCACGCCCAACGATCACGCTCATTGCGTAATCAAGATAAGAGCGTCTCATCTCATCTTCAATCAGCACCGGTTCTGAAGAGTTCAGCGTTTCATCCATATTCAACCTCTTTTGCATATTGCATCCGAGAAGCCGAGCTACATTGCTTCTCATTTATATAATTGGTGCTCTCGACACGATTCGAACGTGTGGCCTGCCGCTTAGGAGGCGGCCGCTCTATCCTGCTGAGCTACGAGAGCTGAAGAAATCATCTTTTATTTTGACGCTCGAAGCATAGCGTCATCACCGCGCATCTGCACGATGAAATCATCATCGCACATCTTAGGGCCGCGGAAACAAACAATCATCCCATTCTGCTAGTCTAAAAGCTCGCCCTCTGCATTGCAGTATCAGCCTTCTGTTGGAAGTGATGCCTATCGCACCCATTCAGGGCTTGCTTATGCTCCCAATACGGTGCTTTGAATCCGCACTTTTATCCTTCGCAGGGTTGGAATACTTATTTATTGCCGCAGTTAGCCCGAATCAGCTGTAGTGAAGTAGGCTTTTCACGGCTATATCAGGCAAAGCATTGCGCCCCTTCAGAAAATCAAGCTCAATAGCAAATAGACACGCATCAACGGTAGCACCCAATTGCTCAACAAGCTTCACGGTTGCAGAGGCTGTACCGCCAGTAGCTAGCAGATCATCGACAATCACCACACGGTGTCCACAATTAAGCGCCCCTTTATGAACCTCCAAACAGTCCATGCCATACTCAAGTTCATACTCAACGCTGTGTACTGCTGCGGGTAATTTACCCGGCTTGCGTACGGTCACCAAGCCAATACCCAGCTTGTAGGCCAAGGCCGCGCCAAAGATAAAGCCACGCGACTCAATACCAACAAGCGCATCCACATCAGGACCAATCAGTGCTGCCATCTCATCTACTGCCATAGAAAAAGCCTTTCCATTAGCCAGCAGAGGGGTGATATCTTTAAAAACAATACCCGGTTTGGGGAAATCAGGCACATCTCGTATAAAATCTTGCCATACTATGTTGCTATCAGGCATCAAATAATCTCCTTAAAATCAATATTTTCACCGACCACCTGCTTGCGCAGCTTGTGAAGCGCCTGCACCTGAATCTGACGAATTCGTTCACGTGTCAATTTCAGCTGCTCTCCCACCTCTTCCAATGTCCAACACTCTCCACCCATCAAACCATAACGCATGCGCACAACTTCTCGCTCACGGCTACTCAATTTCTCCATCCATTTATTCAGCATCTCGCCACGCAGCCGCTGCTGCATTTTTTCACCCGGCTGATCAGCCAACACATCAGCTACCACATCATGCAGTGTAAACTCACCACCATCATGTAGCAGCTCATCAACACTCTCGGTTTTGACAGCTATATGCATCAACTCCTGAACACGAAGCAAGGATATATTCATCGTGATGGATACTTCCAACTCTGTCGGTTCGCGATTCAAATCAACGCGTAGACGATTGGTATGACTCATCAGTGCTTTATACTCTTTCACCACATGCACAGGAATCCGAATAGTACTGGCCAAATTCATAATAGCCCGTTCTACTGACTGCCTGATCCACCAAGTCGCATAGGTGGAAAAACGACATCCATGGGCTGCGTCAAACTTCTCCACCGCCCGAATCAAGCCCAGATTCCCCTCTTCGATGAGATCAGCCAAAGCAACACCACGATTGGCATAACGGCGGGAAATTTTCACAACCAAACGCAAATTAGCATGAACCATAAAGTGACGTGCTTCTTCATCACCTGCTGCTATGCGCTTAGAAAGAGCCACCTCTTCACTGGCATCAAGCAACTCATAACGCGATATTTCACGCATATAAATAGCCATAGGATCCATCTAAAGCTCCCGCTTTTCAATCGTCATCTCAGGTGCATCAGGCACGATACCATCATCAAAGCTATCATAGGGGTGAAGTGTCCACCATCTGATCAACGAGGTAAATAGGCAAGCGGATCAACGGGTGTACTGCCGAGCCTGACTTCAAAATGTAAATGTGGTCCGGTCGCCCTTCCCGTATGGCCTACACGTGCGATAAGCTCCCCTGCGTGCACTTTATCACCTTTGCGAACCAGATTGCGCTGATTATGTGCATAGGTGGTAAAAACACTGTGTGGATGGCGCACAATAATCAGATTTCCATAACCACTAAGGCGTGAATCTGAATAGACTACCACACCGCTGGCAGAAGCATGCACGGCTGTCCCCTCAGCAACACCAATATCGATGCCATCATGCATTCGACTACCACGACGCCCGAAACGACTGGTAACAACACCTTTAACAGGCCACAATAGCCGCCCTTTCATCACCATAGCAGCCTTTCGTTTTGAACTCTGTTTGCGATGCTTACGAAGCCTTTTCTTTTTGATCTTTCGCTTTACATGATGGGACCCATGAATCTTTTTCTTTTTTACTAAGGAACGGCGCTTACTGAGCCGGTGCATCACACCTTTGCTTGTATGCGGTGCACGGCTGGTAATGTACAAGCGCTGACCCACATAAACCGTATAGGGAGAGTGTAACCTATTACGCTGGGCAATCAGCTTATATTTAACACCAAATCGCTTACCAATACGGTAGAGTGTATCACCACGACGTACCGTATACACCTTCGCCTTACTGTGTGAGCTATGCGATACATGATGTGTTGTAGGTTTTACATGGGTTGAAAAGCAGGCTGATAGCGATACTATCATCAACAAGCTGAGCAACCGTAAAGCTACACCCACAATAGGGCAAACCCTCCAACAACAGCCAACACCACCGCTACAGTTAACCATTCAAAATGGCTCTCAACAAAATTCCGTAGCGACTCCCCGCCCCAGCGCATGAGGCCACCTTCAAGATAAAAACGAGCCCCTCTTGAAACCAAGGCTGCCAAAACAAACAGTGGAAAAGAGAGGCCAAATGCACCAGCGGCAATGGTAATCACCTTAAAGGGAATCGGTGAAAAGCCTGCCACAAGCACCACCAACAAACCATACTCAGCAAACCACAGCTTCACTTCATTAAAACGGTCGATGGCATGGTAAAATTCAAGCAGGGGAAGCGCCACCGTGGTAAAAAGAAACATACCAATGGCATAGCCAATCATTGCCCCTACAACTGAGCCAGCCGTGGCAATCGCTGCAAACTTTAATGATTTATCCGGTCGCGAAAGCGCCAGAGCCAGCAACAAAATATCAGGCGGAATAGGAAAAACACTGGCTTCAATCACCGCAATAGAAAATAAAGCCCAACTAGCTTGTGGATGGGTGGCCCATGCCAGCGTCCAATCATAACTGCGACGCAACCAAGAGCGCTTAACGCTAACTGCAGGATCAGTAATGATTCACCCCTTCCAACAGCGGCACAAAGTTACAAGTATCAAAATACTCTTGTTCATACGTTTGGCCCAAATTTCTTCGACGCACCAAACGATGATGGCTTCCATCTGCTTCGGGCAGCAGCAACAAGCCACCTACTTTTAACTGTTGCAACCAGACATCAGAGGCAAAGCCACCAGCCGTGACAATAATAGCATCATAGGGTGCATACTCTTCCCAACCTAAAAGTCCATCCCCACATTTAAGCATCACATTAGCATGGCGCGCCGCTCGCAGGTTCTGCCTAGCCCGATGATGCAAGGCTTCAATGCGTTCAATACTGTAAACCCGCAGACAAATACGCGACAGAACTGCGGACTGATAACCACATCCAGTACCAATCTCCAGTACCCGCTCACCGCCCTTTAGCTCAAGGAGTTCAGTCATCCGGGCGACCATATAGGGCTGTGAAATGGTTTGACTGCAGCCGATAGGAAGCGCTGAATCATTATAAGCGCGTGCAGCTTGTGCCGCATCAACAAACAGATGACGAGGTATTGAGCTCATCGCTTCAATAACCTTTGCATCGCAAATACCACGCGCGATCAACTGATCACTAACCATCCGTTGCCGTGGCCGCTCAAAAGTTTGATTTGTTTGCACTTTCATAGCGCTACGATTCACAACTCACTCACCTGTAGATAGATTCGGGGAGAAAATAATGAACCACTAGGATGCACTATCATCAATATTAATTTGGTCGGGACGAGAGGATTCGAACCTCCGACCACACGGCCCCCAGCCGTGTGCGCTACCAGACTGCGCTACGTCCCGTTTGTAAAAAGCGGATCATACTGTGTAATTTTAAAAATGTAAGTTAAGGCTTAGCTGCTAAGTTTAAGAGCGACTTATGTAGACTTTCAGATCACTCAAGCAGCCGTAAAATGTCGTTTAACTCTTGCCGGATATGCGTCAGCACAGAGCGCGAGTCTTTTTCCACAAGGTCTTCCAAATCACTATTTAAAAGACGTTTTCTGGCACCGCGTATGGTAAAATTAAGATCATAAAGCAGATGTTTAATTTGCAGCACAGCATAAACATCGCGATGGCGGTAAAAACGCCGATTTCCGGTACGCTTCACAGGCTTAATATGCTTAAATTCAGTTTCCCAATAACGCAATACATGCGGTTCAACGCCACATATATCACTCACCTCACGAATGGAAAAAAAAAGCTTATCAGGCAAGACAGGAACATCTAAGCCCGCCTTAACAAGCGCTTGTTCTGATTTCATTCATCGACCTCTAGCAGCTTCCCCTTCAATAACGGTGAAGCCCTAAAAGTTACCACAGCGCGCGGCTCGATGGTCAGATCAGAACCTGTTTTTGGATTGCGCCCACGACGTGCATGCTTATGACGCACCATAAAATGGCCAAATCCAGATATTTTAACATTTTCCCCTTGTATCAGCGTCTCACGAATCACATCCAAAACAGACTCAACCATTTCAGCCGACTCTTTTTTGCTAATTCCAACACGCTCATGAACTATTTTGGCAATTTCAGCTTTCGTCACAATCCCTCACCTACTGCAAACGAACAGGGCTCAAACAGGCCCATATCGGCACTTATTACATTAACTTTAGCTAGCTTAATCGAAACGCTTATTCTGTCAAAGGTTTTTTTTAGCAGCGCTCAACTAAGCGCCCATTATGCAGATAAAGAATACGATCACAACGCTTGGCAAGCGCCATACTATGCGTAACCATCACCACAGCAGCCTGTTCTTCACGGCAGAGCTGTTTCAATATTCCAAATACTTCCAAAGCCGTTTTTTCATCAAGATTACCTGTCGGCTCATCTGCCAAAAGTAACCGTGGTTTGGCAACTAAGGCCCGGGCTACGGCAACACGCTGTGCCTCACCGCCCGATAATTTGGAGGGTACATGCAATTGTCGCTCGGCTAAGCCAAGCCGAGCCAGCAAAGCCGCAGCCCGAGCTTGCCCCTCTTTCTCTGAACAGCCTTGCACAAGCAGTGGTAGCGCCACATTTTCTAACGCGGTAAGCTCAGGAATAAGGTGATGCGCCTGATACACAAAGCCAATTTTTTGATTGCGTAGCTGCGCTTGTCTGCTACTACTTAAGGCTTGAATCGGCTCACCATCAAGCCGTATTTCACCACTATCTGGACGTTCCAGCGTACCTAATATCTGCAACATCGTGGACTTTCCCGACCCCGACTCGCCCACCACTGCTAGAAATTCACCTTCTTGCAAACTAAAAGACAAACCTTGTAATATATTCAGCATACCCGCCGGTGCGGCAAAGCCTTTATGCAGTTCCGTCACGTCAAAAAGAGCGTCTTTCACTGTGCTCTCCGTGCTACTTACACGACCAGCCATGGCTGTTTTACTCATATCTTAGTGCCTCCGCTGGCGGCACACTAGCAGCACGCCAAGCCGGATAAAAGGTAGCAAAAAAGCCCATCACCAAACTACAAACCACAATCACTACAATCGCTGACGGATCTATCACCGATGGTACATGATCAATATAATAAACATCGCCTGACATAAATTGAACACCCGTCATCTGCTCTATCCAAGCTAAAATATCGCTCAACTTCCAGGCCAGCAGTAGCCCCAACGTAGCACCCAACAACGTTCCTATGCCACTTAAAAGACAACCCATCAATAAAAACACACGCATCACCGAAGCATGGGTTGCCCCCACTGTTTTTAAGATAGCAATCTCTTTACGCCTCTCCATCACCACCATCACCAGTGAAGCCACCATATTAAAAACAGCCACCATCACAATCAAAGAGAGAATAACACCCATAGCCATACGTTCTGTTTTCAGTGCCTTGAAAAAAGAACGGTGACGATGCTGCCAATCTGTTACCCATGCCCCAACAGGTAGACGCTCACGCGCCATCGCCGCAACGCTTGCTGCCCTATTGCGGTCGGCTATAAAAAGCTCGATACCGGTGATACCATCACCCATGCGATTTAAACGCTGAACCGCCGATAACGGCGTCACAATCATACCTATATCATACTCATAAAAACCGGAATCGAAGATACCCACTAGCTTAAAGGCGCGCATACGCGGCGTTGCTCCCGATGGACTCATGCCACCAGAGGGTGACATCAAGCGCAGCTGATCACCCACACTCAAAGCCAATTTGCGCGCCAGATCTTTGCCAATCACGGCCTGAAATGGCGATCCTTCAGCATTGATAAAACGCCCCTTAATGATATGAGAAGCTATTTCATCATTATGAGAAACATCCACCCCTTTAAGCATCGCACCGACCGCGCGCGAACCGGCTGAAGCCAACACCTGAGCAGAAATATAGGGCGCCGAATGAACCACGCCATCCAACTGCGAGGCAACCTCAAGCCAGCCGTGCCACTGATCTAGCTGCTCTCCGGGTCCTTGGATATCCACATGCGAAGAGAAACCTAGGATTTTATCACGAATCTCAACCGCCGCACCATTCATCACCGACAACACCACAATCAAAGTCATCACACCAATGGCAATACCCAGCCCCGAACTCCAGCTAATCAGCGACACAAAACGTTCACTGCGCCGAGAGCGCAAATAACGCTTGGCCAACATCCACTCATAGCGTTTAAAAAGCATCAGGAGAGATAGCGCAGATACAGATAAATATGAGAGATCACAATCGTGATCAGCATCAAACCAAAGGCATGCTTCATGAATACCATAAAGGCAATAGGATG
The DNA here is from genome assembly GCA_030950555.1 of Mariprofundus sp. GTDB lineage: Bacteria > Pseudomonadota > Zetaproteobacteria > Mariprofundales > Mariprofundaceae > Mariprofundus. The sequence continues at coordinate 20,342 of JAUZRH010000316.1, forward strand.
ACCCGAGCGTTGTGCAAAACCCGCCACAATCAAATTAGCCGAGGCACCAATCAACGTACCGTTGCCCCCCAAACAAGCGCCCAGAGCCAGTGCCCACCATAAGGGAACAAGTGCATCTGGCCCGCCAAAAGTCGGCCCCATATCCTGAATCATAGGAATCATCGTAGCGACAAAAGGAATATTATCTATCAGTGCCGAAGCGATGGCAGAAATCCACAGAATCGCAGCCACCGTTGCATTAAAATTACCATCGGTCATGGCCAGCGTCTGCTCAGCCAACCAGCCGATCGCCCCTGTATGCTCTACACCTGTCACCACAATAAACAGACCCACAAAAAAGAAGATCGTTGTCCACTCTACTTCCGCCATAACACTCTCATAGGCGTGCTCTTTTGCACTAAGAGGCTCTCCCCATGTCTGCAGCAATAGCAGTAAGGCCGCACCACTCATAGCAATCGTGGCAGGCTCTAGGTGAAATTGGTGTGCCACGGTAAAACCACCGATCACCAAAGCAAGTACCAGCAGACATTTTTTCAACAAAGGTACATTTTTAATAGCCTCTTGCTCATTAAAAGACATAATCAATTGGCGATTCTCTTCCGTTGCCGATAAATCTCGGCCAAACATCAGCCATATAAAGAACAGAGTAACCAGAAAAACCACGGGAATAATCGGTGCCAAATTCATCAAAAAATCATAGAAACTGAGATGCGCCGCAGAACCGATCATAATATTCGGCGGATCACCAATGAGTGTGGCTGTACCACCGATATTGGATGCAAGAATCTGACTAAACAGATACGGATAAGGCCGTACCCCCAAGGCATCCGTAATCAATAGTGTTACAGGTGCGATCAATAGTACCGTCGTAACATTATCCAAAAAGGCTGAAAAAACGGCCGTCACCACCGAGAGCATCACCAACACACCCCATGGCTTACCTTTGACCGCTTTAGCCGCACGAATCGCCACATATTGGAACATGCCGGTCTTTTGGCTAATAGCTACAATCACCATCATACCAGTAAGCAGACCAATGGTATTAAAATCGACACCCGCCACGGCCTGTTGCTGCGTTAATACGCCACCAAGCACCATCATACCAGCACCCAGAAGTGAAAGAACTGCACGATTAAACTTTTCTGCCATCACAAAACCATAGACCAGCAACAGAATAGCGACAGCCAACCACAAGGGCTGCATGCCAAAAATCACACTTTGATGCACCACCGTCTCAGCCACCATCTACTTCTCATCCTTTGTCATACTCATCAGAGCAGCAATCACATCACCCGCTGAGATCAATCCCGACAAGCGCCCCTCAGCATCAATCACCAAGGCATAATCATGCGTGCCAGAGCCAACCAATGTCGAAGCAACACTCAGTAGTGATTCCCCAGGAGCGACCATAAGGGGCGCCAGCTCCATGACCTCAGCCACACACTTATCGGCCACAAGCGTATAGCGTTGACGCAGCAGCCCAATATCCGGTGCAAACGAAACCGAAGCAAGATCACCGCTAACGATATAATCAGGTACAATATGAGCCAAACTCGAAAATGTTGACAATACACCTTTAACTCGGCCCGCAACATCTAACACTGGCACCATCCGTAGCCCTAGACGATGCATTCGTCGTAAAACCGTATCCAGATGTTCATCCATACAACAGGTTTGAGGCTCCGTAACCATGACACTCGACACCACCATCTAATCATCTCCCCTAGCCGGCTATATCACAGATTAGCCATCAACCACGCTTCTACCTTGAAACATCAGGTTTCTATTGCAATACGGCCTAACTCATCCATCCCGGACTTGCTTATTGTCGGTACTAAACAGCTACAAACAAACAAATCATCCTGATTACCCATGAAGCGCAGCCAAAAAGCGGCCTTCTGAATGATAATGTAAGCTGTAATAAATAGGCGAATATCCACCCAATCATTAATTTCAATATTTTTCATGCTCTTTTACGTTTGGGTTCGCAGCCCCGCTCCAAGCATTACAGTCAAAGCCATTTAGCCACTGATACCCCAGGGCACCTTCTCTGCCACAAGCGGCATTCACCTTATTCCACGACTACCACGAATTAAAAACCTATGATTATTGTCTTCTTCGTGTCCATTCGTGTGTTGTTCCCCAGAGGATACTCTCTACCACAAATGGTTTCACCTGATGGCTCGTTTATATTTCTGTCTTTTTTAATAGACCGGAAGATAGCTGAGCTTTGTACGTAATCAGGTAAACCATTACTGTTCTGGGCGCATATGTGGAAACAGCAGCACATCACGAATCGAATGCTGACCTGTTAGCATCATCACCAAGCGATCGACACCGATACCGACACCAGCCGCTGGCGGCATACCAAACTCCAGGGCGCGCAGATAATCTTCATCCACACCCGTTGCCTCTACATCGCCTGCATCTTTGGCCTGCGACTGGGCGACAAAGCGACCACGTTGATCATCAGGATCATTTAACTCAGAAAAACCATTGGCAATTTCACGGCCAGCTATAAACAGCTCAAAGCGGTCCGTCACATTCTCTTCTTCATTACTACGCCGCGCTAATGGTGATACATCAACAGGGTAGTGGGTAATAAAAGTAGGTTGTTTCAGTCCCGGCTCAACTAGCTCTTCAAACAGAGCCAACAGATAGTGACCCGCTTTCCATGTGATGAGCGGCTTAATATCTGGCATTTCCTGCAAACAGGCCGTCGCTAATAGTGCTTTATTATTTGCATGGCCACGCAGATCAGGGCGCTTCTCAAATACAGCTTCATCCAGCCGAATGCGTCTAAAAGGCTGCGTCAGATCAAGTTCCACCTCTTCCCAAACGACCTGCTGACGATCCAACGTGCTAGCAATAGTGCGAATCAACCCTTCGGTGGTATCCATCGCATCATGAAAATCGGCATAAGCCTGATAAAACTCAACCATCGTAAATTCGGGGTTATGCGTTGCATCCGAACCTTCATTGCGAAAGTTACGGTTGATCTCAAACACGCGCTCAAAACCACCAACAAGCAACCGTTTAAGGTATAACTCTGGCGCAATACGAAGAAACAGTTCCATATCCAGCGCATTATGGTGGGTTACAAAAGGCCGGGCAGCAGCACCACCAGCCTGTGTTTGCAACATTGGTGTCTCCACCTCAATAAAATCACGTTGTTCTAAACCACGTCTAAGCTCAGAGACAATACGTGAACGCAGGCGAAATGTTTGGCGCGACTCAGGTGTCACCATGAGATCGACATAACGCTGCCGATAACGGGTTTCAACATCACTCAAGCCATGCCACTTCTCAGGCATTGGACGCAAACATTTACTGACCATCTCAATATGGCTCAAACGCAATGATAGCTCACCTGTACGGGTGCGAAACGGTACACCTACAGCACCAACAATATCACCTAAATCCAATTTTTTGGTAGGATTATAGATTTCTGCACCACCCATATTATCACGATTCAAGAACAGTTGAATCTGATCAGTGCCATCCTGAATTTTTATAAAACTCGATTTTCCCATCACCCGATGGGCCATGATACGGCCGGCCACCTTCACCGGCTGATCACACTGCTCCAGCGCTGCATCATCCATCGCATCGAAGCTTGAATGCAACACATTACACTGATGATCGCTACGCCATGTATTGGGGTAGGCGTTCCCCGTCTCTCGCATGGCGGCAAGTTTGCCGCGCCGGACGAGAATCTGCTCGCTACTCACCGGTTCACTTGCACCAACCTTTGGGTCAGTTTGCTCTACAACAGTTTTACGCATGTTTTTATTTACCCGCGGCTATGCAGATCGAGTGCTGCAAAAAAGAAAGAGATTTCAATAGCTGCATTTTCTTCGGAATCAGAACCGTGAACAGCATTTGCATCAATAGAGTCCGCATGGTCGGCACGAATGGTTCCTGCTTCCGCTTCTTTCGGGTTGGTAGCACCCATCAACTGACGGTTTAATACAACAGCATTCTGTCCTTCTAGCACCATGGCCAACACTGGACCTGAACTCATAAATGCGCACAAGTCATTATAAAATGGACGTCCTTCATGCACAGCATAAAAACGACCTGCTTCAGCAGCGCTCAAATGGGTCAATCTTGTTCCAATCACGGATAAACCATTTTCTTCAAAGCGACGAATAATGTCGCCAACTACATTCTTACCTACAGCATCAGGTTTAATAATGGAAAGTGTACGTTGAACTGGCATCGGATAGATCCCCCTATTTAATAAGGCAGCGTCTTGCTGCGGGAGCGGCACACTACAGATGCTACCAGCAACTTCCAAGCTATAGAAAAAAATCAGCGCTAGCTGCTTGCTAAATCGGCACCGCAAGAGCGAAGAAACAAGAAAGAGCAACACAGCGATGCCTTTGGAGATGCGGCTGTATAGTGATTCGAGCTTGAATCCCTGTATTTCCTCTGTTATTTTAAATCAGGCCTCTCGCGCAGCGGTACATCGCCGCTCACGAGTTTTGCAATTGGCTCTACATCTTCAACTCTTAACGACATCCATAAAACAGTCAAAAACTTTCCACCACAGAGTCACGAAGGACACGAAGAAAACCATAAGCATAAATAAACTTGTTCAATTAACGGCATCCTTCATTATCAGGTTCACACATTAAGGCTTTCCGATGAAGATGGAAAAGGCTTCGTCAAATAGTTGATTTCCTCACCCCCCAACCCTCTCCCGGAGGGAGAGGGAGCAGAGTCTCGGCTTGCAAAAACGGGCTTCCATTTTAAGACGGGACAATAATGATGATAACAGGCTTTGCGAGGTCAAACAGAGCATTTTTTAGAAATGGATTTCCGACTTAACCTTCGGGAAGCTTGAACGGCGTTCCCGCTACGCGATAGGATTAGCTAAACAGATCGTGTATTCCCAATCCGGTCGGGAATGATGTACAATCTCACTCGTTATGACCGTCAGGCTTAGGGAGATTATGGGCATTGAGGCCAAACAGCTTGTGGAATAAAAAACAATATAACCGAAAACATCACGTAGTATTTGTCATTGCAGGTGTCCCGTATTAAAAGGGAAGCCAAGTTATACAACTACATCATAAATCATTTTTCTTTCATATATAGCAAAAAGCGCTACTATGCGCCGCAAATATAAGGGTCTCGTAAATAATAAGCTATTCTAGTTACATGTAGGATCAGAGCTCGCATTCAAGGCGTATAGTGACGCATAAGCAAATCATGAATGAATGCGACAGTCTTCATCTGCAATAGAAGACTGCTTCTGCAACGCAGAAGATGAGTTTTTAGACCCGTAGAAATGGATAATTTATTTTTTCGTAGCCCTAATCCTGAGGTTCCATCTATGACACGCAAATTGCGCAATATTGCCATCATCGCCCACGTTGACCATGGCAAAACTACACTGGTCGATGAACTGCTCAAGCAGTCCGGCACACTTGACGCACGAGAAGATGCCGTCACTTGTATGATGGACTCTAACGTTCTTGAAAAAGAACGTGGCATTACCATTACAGCAAAAAATACCGCTATTCACTACGGCGAAGACACCCTGATCAATATTATCGACACCCCTGGCCATGCCGATTTCGGCGGCGAAGTTGAACGTGTACTGAACATGGTAGACGGCGTAGTTCTGTTGGTAGATGCCCGTGAAGGCCCAATGCCGCAGACCAAGTTTGTCACATCCAAAGCCTTGGCACTCGGTTTGAAACCAATCGTTGTAATCAACAAAATAGATCGTGAAGGCTCTGATCCTGATTCCGTTGTCGACCTCACTTTCGACCTCTTTTCATCCCTTGGCGCAACCGATGAGCAGCTTGATTTCCCTGTTGTTTATGCATCCGCCAAAAATGGCTATGCCATGATGACTCTCGGTGAAGAATCTGACAATATGACTTGCATGTTTGATACCATCATCAATCATGTCCAAGCGCCGCAAGGTAGCCCTGATGCACCGCTACAGATGCTAGCTACCACACTGGACTGGGATGAATATATTGGTCGTATCGTCATTGGTCGTGTTGCGAATGGTCGCATTGCCACGGGACAGGAAATCACAGTTGTCCATGCTGACGCCAGTAAAGAGAACTTTAAAGTCACCAAGATCCTAGGCTTTTTGGGCATGCATCGCACTGAAATCCAGTCTGCTGAAGCCGGCGATATTATTGCCGTAGCAGGCATTGAACAAATCAATATCGGCGAAACTATTGCCTGCAAAGATGAACCTATTGCATTACCGGTGATTCATGTCGATGAACCTACGCTATCGATGGAGTTACATGTAAATAACTCCCCTCTTGCCGGCACCGAAGGTAAGCTAATCACCACTCGTCAGATTCGCGATCGTCTAATGAGAGAGATCCGCACCAACGTGGCGATGCGCGTTGAAGAAACAGACTCTGCTGATGTTTATAAAGTATCAGGCCGTGGCGAACTGCATATCGGTATCCTGCTGGAAACCATGCGCCGTGAAGGTTTTGAAATGGCCGTATCACGTCCAACTGTGATTATTCGCACCATTGACGGCAAAAAACAGGAACCATACGAACATGTCACCGTTGACGTTGAATCTGAGTATCAGGGTTCAGTCATTGAAAAGCTGGGCAAACGTGGTGCAGAAATGACCTCCATGGAAACAAATCCAGATGGCTGCACTCGCATTGAGTTTATGTCCCCTACTCGCGCACTGATCGGTTACACCTCTGAATTCCTCACCGATACCCGCGGTACGGGTATTATGCATCATATATTCCACGATTACGGCCCATTCGTTGGCCCACTACCTGGTCGCACCAACGGCGTGCTGGTCTCCATGGAAAATGGTGAGTCTGTTGCCTTCGCCCTCTGGAAGCTGCAGGAACGCGGTAAAATGTTTATCGGTTCTGGCCAGAAACTGTATGAGGGTATGATTATTGGCATTAACAGCCGTGATTCCGACATGACTGTCAACCCGATTAAGGAGAAAAAGCTCTCCAACGTCCGTGCTTCTGGTAAAGATGAGTCCATTGATCTGGTCACCCCTATGAAGTTGACACTTGAGAGTGCGATTGAGTTCATTGCCGATGATGAACTCGTAGAGATCACTCCAAAATCTATTCGACTGCGCAAGCGTCACCTGAAAGAGAACGAACGCAAGCGCACCACACCACGCGCTTCATAAATAATCAGGCAGGCCTTCGGGCCTGCCTTTTTTTGCTCTATCGCAGACAACTGTTGAAATAATTTTAATTCTCTTTCAAAGGAGCCACTTGCAAAACTCTGGGTGGATGAGTGACAATTCCACCTCGAGCGCAACTTAGGATGGAATGAAGGGCATGGTGATTCCATACGCTCAATGCAGCCTAGAAATGCGCCGGAATGGGGCAGTTCATCGTCGCTCAGGGGTTTTGCTTGGGTGCTCAAAGGAGGCATGTTTATTCCATGGTTGATGATCAGCTCTATATGCGCAAAGCTCTACTACAAGCTGAACGGGCAGCTTCAGAGGGCGAAGTACCTGTTGGCGCTCTGATGGTATTGGCTGATGGCAGAGAGTTCATGGCTCACAATCGTCCCATCAGCTCACATGACCCATCTTCTCATGCTGAAATTGAAGCCATTCGAGCAGCTTGTAAAGCTGTAGAGAATTATAGACTGGCTGATGCAACACTCTATATTACACTTGAACCCTGTTGCATGTGTGCAGGAGCTATTACTCATGCACGCATTGGCCGTGTCGTCTATGGTGCCAGCGATCCAAAAAGTGGAGCCGTAGAATCGCTCTACCAACTTCTCTCTGACAAACGATTGAATCATCAGGTAAATATTACGACAGGTGTACTTGAAGACGAATGCCGCGCACAGCTCAAACAATTTTTCAAACACAGAAGAGAAGCACGCAAAATAGCTCGCACAGCTGTCCATCATTCCCGACCTGATCGAGAATCCACCATTGCAGAGTGTGAATGACGCCTTCGCGGGAATGACGAGCAAAGATATATTCAAGCTTGAATCACTATATCTTCCTTCTGCTCTCTTTGTGGCTTTGTGCCTTCGTGGTAAAACTACATAACCGACTAACCACAAAGACACCAAAGCTCTTAATAGCCACCCTTATTCAGGCGTGAAATTCCGACCTAACAGAAAAAACTCTGCAGAGCTTTTACGACTGGCTGCAGGTTTTATATTTTTAATCGGTTTAAAAGAGAGTCCTAACTCTTTACGAAAAGAGTCATAACCCTCACCCATAAAGGTCTTCATCAGAATATTACCGCCCGGCTTTAGGTATTGACGCGCGAAGTAGAGCGTCATCTCATTGAGATTGATCATTCGCATCTGATCTACCAGCTTATCGCCACTCATCTCTGGCGCCATATCCGACACCACCAGATCAACTCTACGCCCCTCCAGCGCTTCCACCAGCAATGCCTGTCCTTCAGCTGTATCAAAGTCTTCCTGAATCAAAGTAACACCATTGATTCCATCAAGAGGCAGCAGATCAATACCGATCACTTTCCCAGCAGGCCCCACACGCTTCGCAAGTTCCACACTCCAAGAACCGGGAGCACAACCAAGGTCGACAACCACAGTATGATGGCTCACTTTCAAGTCATGTTCATCCAGGATTTCTGTCAACTTAAATGCCGCCCGCGACCGTTTTCCTTCTTTCTGAGCCCGTTTCACATGCGGATCATTACTGTGCTTCTGAAACCACGCGGATGTTTTTCTTGCCGCCTTACTTTTCGATTGCTGTGCCATAATTACTCACCTTTTGTTGCTAAGAGTGCAATGATAATGCGCTCCACACCTCTGATTCATTTTCTAAAGTTAAAACTTCCACTGGGGATGGGACTTTAGTCCCGTAATACATCTATCCATCACCCCATGTAAACCGCTGAACTATCGCATCTTTTTTGAGACAACCCCATTGGCTTGCTATTCTTTCATACGCCAGCCAATATACCAGAGGCGCCAGCAGGCAATAAAAGTTACCACAACAGTGAACAACACCACGCCCATAGAAGCTGACGGATCCGTGTCACCAACACCTAGAAAACCATAGCGGAAGCCATCCGTCAGATAAAAGAAGGGATTGGCATGATTTATCATTTGCCAGAAGGGAGGTAACTGCTGAACAGAGTAGAAAACACCCGAGAGGAAAGTTAAGGGTAGAATGATAAAGTTCGTCACCATCGCCACCTGATCAAAATCACGCGACCACATACCACCCAGCAGACCCATTCCGCCCATAATAATCGATGCGCTCAAGCCATATAATATCACTATACCAGGATGCGGTATCGAAATATCGACAAAAGGCACAAGCACCATTAAAAAAACGCTTGCAACTACAACGGCACGTACAACAGCAGCCGCCAGAAATGCCATAACCACCTCAAAGGCTGAGAGCGGAGCCATCAACAGGTAAATATGCATACCCATCACTTTTCCCATAATCATAGAACTAGAAGTATTGGCAAAGGCATTTTGCATCATCGCCATCATCGCCAAACCGGGCACTAAAAAAGTAAAATAATCCACATCCATCCCCGGCACATGTCGATCTCCCATCGCATAACGAAATATCACCAGATAAAGCATCGCTGTTAGGGCCGGCGTAACAATAGTTTGCATTTTCACCTTTAAAAAACGGCGCGTTTCACGCGCAAATAACGTCCAGGCACCAAGCAGATTAGACTGACTCATGGCTTATCCCCCACTTCACTCTCCTGCCGCCGGGTAAGACGTAAAAAGACATCTTCCAAATCTTCACTGCGCACAGCTGCATCTATCGGTATACCAAAACGCGCAACCCCCGCTTGATAGGCTAGATGAAAACTAGAACCACCATTCTCTTCCCTGCTCAACTTCAGGCAGACACCCTCATCACAAACCGTAGGTTCAAAAGCTGACAACACATCACCATCCTCTTTTGTTAAAAGAACTGGCTTGTCATATTTCAAATAGAGCGTCGAACTGGCAATATCATGCATCAATGTCTGCATCGGCTGGGCTGTTAACAACTGTCCTCTATCAATAATGGCCACGTGACCACATAACTCTTCGGCTTCATCCAGATAATGCGTGGTCAGCAGAATAGTCGTACCAGCCGCATTTAACTCCCGCATAAAATCCCATAAACGCCGCCTTAACTCTACATCAACCCCTGCCGTCGGCTCATCCAGAATCACCAGCTGCGGACGATGCACCAGAGCCTGGGCCACCAAGAGACGACGACGCATACCACCCGAGAGTTGCCTTGCCCGCTTACCCGCATGATCCGTCAACTCCAAACGATCAAGCAACTCCTCCAACCATGCTTCATTAGTCTTGCAGCCAAATAGACCTGCCGTCACACGCAATATTTCGCGCGGCGTAAAAAAAGGATCAAAGGCGATCTCTTGCGGCACCACACCCAAACGCCGCTTACACCAGTTTCGCTCGCTAAACAGATCATGACCAAGCAGCGTAACCTTGCCACTACTCGGTCGCACAGTATCAGCCAAAATATTGATCAGGCTACTTTTACCCGCGCCATTAGGTCCCAAAAGCGCATAAAAACTCCCTTTCGGAACGGTCAGCGACACATCACCCAAGGCGCGATTGCCATTTCCATAGATTTTACCCAAGCCATTAATTTCCAATGCATTCATAGCCGTGCACCCTACCCTGCAAGTAGAACGACCACCACACTGAAAGCACTATACTACTAAAATATAGCTTGCATAGTGCATCTAGTGCAACTAAAGTGCGCGCCGTTTTCAATGGAGGTTATCATGGCAAAACGTTGTGAAGTATGTGGAAAAGGCCCAATGAGCGGCAACAATGTCAGTCACGCACACAATACGACCAAACGTCGTTTCCTGCCCAACTTGCATCAGGTTCGCGCAGTGGTAGACGGCCAAACACGCCGCCTAAAAGTTTGCTCTAGCTGTCTGCGTTCAGGCAAGATTCAAAAAGCAGCCTAAACCAAAAGGTCTTTTTCCTATTTGAAAAAGACCTTTTCTTCAGGCTGCAGCGTAACTTCTATTAAAAAAAGAGGGGATACTACCCTTTTCTTTATGATTAGAATCCATAAATCTGCTACTACTTCAATAATGATAGCGTCTCTGACGTGATTTCTCAGGTGCCCCACTGAAATAAAAGATTCTACCGAAATAGCGCGGCAATGAATCACTATTCCGATATTTTTGTTTAACTCGATATGCCAGTTTTGTAGTGGAAAATCGAAGGACATACCTGAACTCAGCTAGATTATGCTAAGACGCAAACAAAACCACCGCTTCGACCCTTAACGACACCCATAAAGCAGTCAAAGACTTTCCACCACAGAGTCACGAAGGGCACGAAGATAATCATTATTACGGCATCCTTCACCAGTGAGCAAAAGTAGTTTAAACTTTGGCTTCCCTTTTAAGACGGGACAACAATACACATCTCTACGCATGGTAAGGTGATTTAAGTATTACGCCCGTCATTCCCGTGAAGACGGGAATCCATTGGTTTTATGTTAGCAGAGCGTTTCAGATATGGATTCCCGATTCAACCCTCGGGAATGACGGGCGGGCGTATTTCGTTATGCTCGGACATGACAAAAAAGCTCATTCAATTTCTAAGTAGGAAGTCTGAAAACCCAACACAAACCTTCCTTCGTGATGGACTCCATTCTCAGACAAGCTCCTATTTTCAATGGTTCTGGGGGCGGGACTTTAGACCCGCAAGACTTTGCTGTTGTTCTGTGACTAAAGGCGCTTTCCCAAAATAACACTTAAAGGATCAAGGCTTGTTGCGCGCACCTCCACCATGATGTAAGCCGTTGTAATCATGGCTGTCCCATCTTAAAAGGGAAACCTTATTTTAGAATCCCCAAACCTCATCTTCAAATAAGCGAGCGATGCGTTAGGGCTGCGGAAATAAATAATTGTCCCGTTATGCGAAGGATAAGAGTTCGGATTCAAGGCGCAGTATTTGACGCATAAGCAAGCCCTGAATGGGCGCGATAGCCTACTGCCTTTAGTAGTGACTGATGCTGCAACGCAGAAGGCGAGCTTTTAAACCAACAGAATGGGATGATTATTTGTTTCCGTGGCCCTTACTAGTGTGCGGCAACAAGATCCATTTCAACTAGGGCACCTAGAGGTAAGGCCGCCACAGCGACCGTCGCCCTAGCAGGTCGATGGCTTCCCAACCAGTTTGCATACACTTCGTTGATAAGCGGAAAATCGCCCATATCAGTCAAGAAAATATTCACCTTCAAAATAGCTGAGAGATCAACGCCAGCTTCCTGCAATACAGCAGTTAAATTTTTTGTGACCTGTTTAGCCTGCGCAACGACATCGTCCCCAACCAACTTACCTGTTACCGGATCCAAGCCAATCTGACCTGATGCATAAACAGTCCCCTGATATGCAACGGCTTGACTATAAGGCCCGACGGCTTCTGGCGCCTTCACACTATTAATCATGCTAATTTTATTCACAACTCCCCCTTATTCTCTTGCGTAGCTTTTCTTCTAAACAGGTTGCGCAATGCCATGGAGAAAGGCTTACCCACAGGCTTATCGCTTAAACCAACACGATTACGACGCACCACACTGGTAACACCCTCTACGGATTTAATGGTTCGCATCACTTGTGCTAAGTGCTGACGACCCTCCACCTCAACAAGAAACAGCAACTCTGTCACCGCACCAGCCCGCTGCGTTAGCTTCAAATCTTCAATACTGGAGCCTGTTTCGGCTATTTTACGTGTCACATCAGCCAACATGCCACGCACATTACGCGAGTGCACCTCAATACCAGTTCTAAACAGCTCCCCAGCTTTAGCTTCCCACTCCACATCCAAACTACTATTTTCACCACCCTCAGCCAATACAGGGCATTTACGATGATGCAAAATCACCCCTTCACCAGCAATCACACGTCCTAACACAGGGTCTCCCGGCACAGGATGACAACAGTTGGCAGCCCTCATCATGGATCGCTCCGTTCCCTTAAACATCAAGGGCAAGAAATGACTCCGCTTGGTCGCTTCCAATAGCGCACTAATGTCTATCTCGCCATCTCCCAAACGAGATTTCAACTCCAAAAGGTCCACACAACCCAGCTGCTCAACCAAACCTTTACCGACATCTTTTCTACCGATCACTTCCGTTAAAATTTTCTCACCTATAGAAATACTATTTTCTCGTTCTTGACGACGTAACCAATGACGTATCGCCTGGCGGGCGCGCGGTGTCTTTACATATTGTAGCCACTGCCGGCTCGGCGACTGATCAGGACTGGTCATTATTTCTATCTGATCGCCATTATGTAAACGCGATGAAAAATCAGCTACCTCACCATTAATCCTTACACCAACGCAGTGGTGACCAATATCAGTATGCACGGTATAAGCAAAGTCCAACGGTTTGGCACCGCGCGGCAAAGGAAAAATATCCCCATCGCGACTAAATACATACACCTCTTGAATAAATAGATCCAGGCGAACATTTTCCAAGAATTCACCTGGATTATCTGTTTCCTGAATCAATTCGGTTAATTGACGAAGCCATTTAAAGCTCTCTTCACCAGCCGTCTTCCCCTCTTTATAAGCCCAATGAGCCGCCACACCATCCTCTGCATAACCATGCATCGCTTGCGTACGAATCTGAATCTCTATACGGAAATTTTCAGGCCCGATAACAGCCGTATGAAGGGATTGATAACCATTGGGTTTAGGCAGTGCGATATAGTCTTTAAATCTACCCGGCACAGGCCGATAGAGACTATGCACAATGCCGAGTGTTTGATAACAGGTACTCATATTTTCAACAATGACACGAAAGGCAACCAGATCAAAAATATCATCGAAATTCACATGTTTTCGCTGCATTTTTTCATGAATACTATAAAGATGTTTCATGCGACCATGTACTTTAGCCTGCAACCCCTGACGCAGCAGTGCTTCCTGAATCAGCAGTTCCAAACGCTCTCTGGTTTGGTTCAGAAGATCAAAACGGTCATGCATCTCATCAAGTAGTGACTTATAGGCACTAGGCTCCAGATGAGAGAAAACCAGATCCTCCATCTCTTGCTTAACCCAATGGATCCCTAAGCGGTGCGCTAAGGGTGCATAAATTTGCAGCGTCTCTTCGCCGATACGGCGACGCTTATGCTCAGGCATAAAACCAAGCGTTCGCATATTATGCAAACGGTCAGCCAATTTCACAATCAATACGCGCAAATCTTTAGCTGTTGCCAAAATCATCTTGCGAAAGTTTTCAGCCTGCTTCTGTTCAGAGGAGTTAAAATGAATTTGGCCAATTTTGGTCACACCATCCACCAAACTAGCCACATTTTCACCAAAATTGGTTTTTATGTCATCCAGCGTAATGTCAGTATCTTCAACCGTATCATGCAGTAGACCGGTAATAATGGAGGCCTCATCCATCCTCAAACTAGCCAGAATAGCGGCAACAGCTAGAGGATGGATAATATAAGGCTCACCTGAACTTCTTACCTGATCTGCATGGGCATGTGCCGCAAAGACATAAGCACGGTTAATCAGGTCTATATTGGCCTTAGGAGCATAAGAAGATACACGCTCTGTAATTTCAAATATACGACTCATTTCTAGCTACAGTTTAGGCTGTAGCTGTGACAATTAAGCTTCGCCGCCTTCAAGCGCTTCATTCATATCAGCCTGTTTACGACGCTGTTGACTCTCTTGATCATAAAGTACTTCCCAAGAGATAAAACCTTCACCCATTTCACGCAGAGCATTGACAGTTGGCTTATCGCCCTCAACATCCATCAGCGCAGGCAGACCATCTTGCAGCTGACGCGCCCGTCTTGATGCTAGCAGCACCATCTCAAATCGATTTGGAAAATAACGAATACAATCTTCAACTGTTACGCGAGCCATACGGCTTACCTCCGGATAAAACGAAGCTCGAATCTAGGAAAAACCGAATAAAAAGCAACACAACTGTTCAAAACCGATTACAATCAATTTTTTTTCACGGCAAAGGGCGCAAAGGTAGACAGAGGAATGCATTACAATTGAGGCATCCTTCACCAACCATAAAAAATAGTTGACGCTTTACGTTAGGGCCACGGAAATAAATAATTATCCCGTTATGCGAAGGATAAGAGTTCGGATTCAAGGCGCAGTATTTGGCACATAAGCAAGCCCTGAATGGGCGCGATAGGCAGTCATGTTGCTTTTAAAAAGTGACTGATGCTGCAACGCAGAAGGCGAGCTTTTAAACCAACAGAATGGGATGATGTGTGTTTCCGTAGCCCTTAGCAGTGTGTAGAAAATATACCCTGCAGCTTTGCCAATGCTTGGTTAAAATCATCATTTACTACTTGATATTCTGCTTCACCAGCATGCGATATTTCCATTTCCGCCGCCGCCACACGGCGCTGCATCGTCGCCTCATCATCCTGCCCACGCGCAGCTAAACGATCTTGCAACTCTCGCAGTGATGGTGGCAGAATAAATATGCGAATTGCACCAGCTATTTTTTCAGCTACTTGCCTTGCACCCTGCCAGTCAATCTCCAGTAGCACATCAAAACCTTGCTGCAATTGCCGTTCCACATCACTCTTACGTGTACCGTATAAATTGCCATGCACCGCAGCCCACTCAATAAACTCGTCTGATTTGCATTGCAATTCAAACTCAGTCACCGAGAGAAAATTATATTCTCGTCCATCCACCTCTCCTGGGCGTGGCTGACGAGTGGTACAGGAGACCGTCAATTTCAGCGTATCAAACGCTGTCAACAATGCCGAACAGAGACTCGACTTGCCAGCGCCCGATGGTCCAGAGACAATAAAAAGGCGACCACTCATAACTGAGATCCGATCAAACGCTGATATTTCTGTTGCAATTGCACAGACGATTCCTCTCGCTCAGGGTTTTTCGGAATACAATCTACAGGACATACCAATTGACATTGCGGTTCATCATAATGTCCAATACATTCAGTACATAGATCAGGGTTAATCTCGAAGATATTTTCGCCCTCATAAATAGCCATATTAGGACATTCCGGCTCACAAACTGCACAATTAATGCAGTCATCCGTAATCATCAATGCCATCCGATCTCCTCCACTCTCTTCCTATATTCCAACCACCAGCTTTAAAGCAAAAGCTTTCCTGATTACCCATGAAACCCAGTCATCAAACGGACTGTTTATATGATATTTCCTTATCGTTATTAAGTACTTAATATAGCATCCAGCTGTTATGTCTTTGACTTCGTTCCACTGTTAATCATGAAGGCAATAACCACGGATACCTCAGATCACCTTCTCTGCCGCAAGCGGCATTCAGCTTGTCCTACTACTACCACTGATTGCCCTTGAATGAGCCCCCCAGGGGAACCTCTGTTGCTTCGCAATCACCTTCTGCTGCAGTGTGTATTCGTGGCGAATCTTGTCTGCGACTTTTTTGGCTGATCTTTGTACGTCATCAGGTAGGCTTAAGGTAATACAGCTTCCTTCGCCTCTCTATTGCGCACTATAAAACGAGCCACAAACAATCCAACCTCATATAAAACCAACATCGGTACAGCCAGTAACATTTGTGAGATCACATCTGGAGGGGTAAGGATAGCAGCAGCAATAAAAACCCATACAATCACATAACGCCGATGTCTCGCCATCGCCTCTGGTGAAGCAATACCCAGCATAGCTAAGACCGATAAAATAACCGGAATTTGAAAACTAAGGCCAAAAGCAAAAACCATTTTAAGAAAGAGCGAGAGATACTCTTTTACCGCCGGTAGGGCGTGAATCTGGTCGGTCGCAAACCCGAGAAAAAACTGTAAAACCAAGGGAAATACAACAAAATAGGCAAAGGCACCGCCAGCCATAAAGAGCAATACACTGGCAAATACGGCAATCAGAAACGTACGCTTCTCTTCGACATACAGGCCGGGCGCCACAAAGGCCCAAAGTTGATAAAAGGTCAATGGTGATGTTGCAAACAAGCTACCAAGAAGAGCTATCTTTAAATAGGTAAAAAAAACATCCGGCGCATTGAGAAAAATCATTGGTGTACCGGGTGGCAGCGCATCCAACAGAGGCGCTGCCATAAAATTAAATACCGGTGCAGACCAGTTCATCAGCACCAGTACACCTATAATATAAACTATCAAAGCCAAGCGAAGCCGCCACTGCAACTCCTTCAAATGGGAAATAAAACCACCTTCACTCCCCACCATCATCGCTTCTCGTTGTCTTTATCAATAAACACATCTTTCACATTCGCTAACTCGACATCAATCACGCCACTTTTAATAGCTTTGATCTCCGAGCGAATTTCACCACTCACATCTTGCAGTGGCTTACTAATCTCACTGGTTTCACGACTGATCTCATCCCCTAGATGCGACATCCAGCTGCGCCCATGACGCACCCATCTACCTATCTGGCCAAGAAACTCCGGCATTCGTTCCGGCCCCACCACCACAAACAGCACAACACCAATCAAGATAAGCTCAAATATTCCGATATCAGGCATGATTAGCCCCTACTCCTTTTTTATAACCACATCATCAGAGCTATTGGCCTCGGATGACTTATCATCCGACATCGTAGAACGGAAATTTTTAATACCCTTAGCTAAACCCGCGCCCAGTTGTGGAATCTTTCCAGCGCCAAACAACAGCACAATAATCAATAGTATCACTAGTAATTCAGTCGTTCCTAAACCAAACATCAAAGCCCCCTGCAATCATTAAATAAAAGCCGAATCGTACACATAGCATTAAACATTGTCAGCAAGCCGCACATTCAATCGTCACAAGTAGTCAGCATATCGTAATCCAAGTCTAACACTTGGCTCTTTTGGCTTCCCTTTTAAGACGGGACAATAATGATTATAACAGGTTTCGCGGGCATCCTTCATTATCTGGTTTATACATTAGGGCTTTCCACTTAAGATGGAAAAGACTTCGCCAAATAGTTGACTCCCTCACCCCCAACCCTCTCCCGGAGGGAGAGGGAGCAAGAGCCTCGGCTTGCAAAAACGCGGTGATGTGAACAACAATGGCTCTTAAGCCCTCTCCCTCAGGGAGAAGTGTGGGGATCAATAAAAAACGCCCCTGATAATCCGGCTTACGGAAGCTAAATAGGCATCTTCTAGTTGTGTAGAGCATCAACTATTTTTTATAGCTGGTGAAGGAGGCTATTTCGCGAGGTCAAACAGAGCGTTTTTTTAGCAATGGATTCCCGACTAAACCTTCGGGAAGTAAGTGGCGGCGTTCCCGCTACGCGATAGGGTTAGCTAAACAGATCGTGGATTCCCGATCCGGTCGGTAATGATGTGCAATCCATACTTGAATCACTATACGGTCGTAAGGCTTAGGGCCACGGAAAGAATAAAGTATCCAG
>JAUZRH010000032.1 GCA_030950555.1 Mariprofundus sp.
TTAGGCCATCATCACATTACAGCAGCAGTGGCTTTAACTTCACATCCCTTCGTAGAGTAAGCATAATTGGCGGCATAAAAAAAGCTGGAGGCAGCATGCGACAAATAACACATCAAACGCCTGCTGAGCTGTTTTTTGTATGCACCTGTTTCATTCATTCACTGGAGCGTACATGACCCAGCTGCCAATCATCGCTTGTAAATTATTTTGGGGAAACGCTACCAAAGAGCGCGGCCAGAAAAGACTCAAAGTAGTTATCGCATGTAACCAGCTCATCAAACGTAAAGAGCTAGCCGAAATACTGGTATCGCTGGGTATTGATGTTGTTGCACCCGAATCCACTATTCGAATTGATGTGCTAAAAAATTGCGACACGCTAGCTGGTAATGCACGCAAGATGGCCGAGGAGTTTTCCCGTGCTTATGAACTACCAGCTCTGGCATGCGAATCAGCTCTCATTATTGATTCGCTAGATCATAAAAAAAGATTTTTGTCTCAACAATTGGGCGATGCGAACGACAACGAAATTGATAACAACAACCAACTACTCCAAGCACTGCACAACGCTGATCATCGTCACGCCCGCCTGATCTGTGCTACCCATCTCGTGTTTCCCGATCATAGCCCTTCAATAACTGCCGAAGGCTCCATTGAGGGTGAAATACTAACGCAACCGGCAGGCTCAACAGGCTTCGACTATGATCCTCTTTTCTATCTACATGAGCTGGATAAATCACTCGCCCTTACCACATTGGCAGAGAAGATCATGTTTTCTCATCGCGGTATCGCCATGCGCAGCTTGGTTAAAAAAGTACAATTGGCCAATGAAATTGCTCGCAGCGTAGCTCTTTCACCATCAAACAAGCCACAAGACAACAACCCACCAATCACGGTGGTTCTCGCCAGTAATCAAGCAGCAAAACGGCGCGAGATTTCTGCCCTATTAAAAACGATAAATATCAAAGTAGCAGCACCAAATCCGACAATCCACATCAATATTGAAAAAAACGTCGACGATTATGCTGGCTCGGCAGGCAAGCAGGCACAAGCTTTCGCAGATGCTTATAGCCTACCAGCATTGTCCGTTTTATCAGGACTATTTGTTGATGCCCTAGTTGCTCCTCCGGGCTTTCACACCAACACCTATGCTGGCAAAAAAAGCAGCCACCAGAAAAACAACGCCAAACTGCTTCAAGCAATGAATAAAGTTGATGTACGAGACGCTCACTTTCAATGCTATATTCACCTCGCATTCCCCAATCATCAACAGCCGATCGTTACCGAAGCACGTATGGATGGTGCTATTTTACGCCACAACCTTGGCTCATCACACTGCAGTTTTGCTCCTCTATTCTACATTCCATCACTGGCTAAAAGCTTTGCACAAGCAACACTGAAAGAGAAAGCGACCTCCTCTCACTACGGCATCGCCCTACGCGCCATAGCCGAACAGCTGAGTAAATCGACCACACAAAAAGAACCCGCACAGTAAGGCATCATCCATCGCTTCTTCGTCCCTTTTATTCTGCTATCGTGATTCAAATATAGATTGCCCATCATTTCCACGAAGGCGTGGCCCGGGAATCCATTGTTATCAATCATATGCATCACCAAATAGATTCCCGATTTAAGCCTAGGGAAGTTTGAGCGGCGTTCCCGCTACGCGATAGGATTATCGAAACAAACCGTTTCTCTGTCCGTTATTCCTGCGGAGAGGCGGCTAGGTGGGTTATCAAGCAATGTTATTCGCTGATAAAGTCACCGACTTTAGCCAAAACCGATTCCAGATGATCTACATTCACAGCGCAGATCATTTGACCACCTGGAACGAGTTTTAAATTAGGACCTTCATTACAGCGACCGAGACAAATGGATCGTTTCAGTTCAATATGCCACCCTTTTTGTGCAATTTCATCTTCGAGTCGCGCGGCCAACGCTTCACTCCCTCTGGCACCACAGGAGTTGTGCAGGCCGGAACGATGATTGGTGCAAACCATAATGCATTTTTCAGCGCCTGCCGAAGTATCGTTGTTATTCTGCTGATCTACCATGCGTCACTCTTCCCCCGACTCTTCTACCAACCTCATAATCTCATGCAGTGATAGCTTGCCGCCACTATCACTACCTTCAAGCAGGGTATCAGCCAAATCTCGTTTTTGCCTGTGCATCTGTACAATTTTATCTTCAATCGTGCCCTTGGCGATAAAACGATAAATAGTCACGGGCCGCGTTTGACCAATACGATGGGCACGATCAGAAGCCTGATCTTCAACCGCCGGATTCCACCAAGGGTCCATATGCAGCACATAGTCGGCTGCCGTGAGATTAAGCCCAGCCCCTCCCGCCTTTAAACTAATCAGGAAAATATCCCCTTCCCCTGCCTGAAAAGCATCCATGCGCCGTTTGCGCTCTTTTATCGGTGTTGAACCATCTAAATATTGATAGCTAATGGTCTTACTCTCCAAATAGCTACGTAAAATATGTAAATGGCCCACAAACTGACTAAACACGAGCGCTTTATGCCCTCCTGCGATCAATTCTTCCACACACTCACCAAACGCCGCTAGCTTTGAGCCGCTAATTTTGCAGTCAGGCATAATTAGTGAAGGATGACAGCAGGCTTGGCGCAACCGCATAATTTCAGCCAATACTTTAATATGACCACCACCCGGTTGATCACCCGCACTATCATGAATGCGTTCAAGTGCTTGCCTGCGCGCCACTTCATACAACGTCATTTCCTCTTTCGAGAGCTCTACATGCATGGTGATTTCAGTGCGTGAAGGCAGTTCTGGCAACACTTCACTTTTCAAGCGACGCAAGATAAAGGGGTGCATCAATTGTTTAAGGCGTCGGCCGGCCTCGCTATCATTTTGCTGTTGAATCGGATTGGCAAAGCGATGGGTAAAGTGCTCCAGCGAACCGAGCAGACCCGGATTGATAAATTGAAACAGATTCCACAATTCACCCAGATGATTTTCAATCGGCGTACCGGTAGTAATCAAACGTACTTGACTCTGAAGCGCCATAGCGGCTTTCGAGCGCTTGGTCATCCCATTTTTAATCGCCTGCGCTTCATCGAGCACCACTGTTTGCCAATTACACGCCGCCAAAACAGCACCATTGCGTTGCAACAGCGCATAACTACAGACAATCAGGTCAAAGGGGCCGGCATTTTTCATCATGTCAGCCCGGTTACCCTCTGCAAAATAGTGTAATTTCAATGTAGGTGCAAAACGTACCACTTCAGCTTGCCAGTTAATACAGACCGATGTGGGTGCCACCACCAATGTTGGCCCCTCGGCGGCATGACTCAAAATCAAGGCCAATGCCTGCATTGTTTTTCCCAGCCCCATATCATCGGCCAAGCAAGCGCCAGCCCCCCAATGACTTAAGCGCGCCATCCACTCAAAACCTTCTAACTGATAATCACGCAATTCAGCTTGCAATGTTGATGGAAGTTGCGGTTGAAATTTCTCTGCGTCACTTAATTTCTTCAGCTGCGCCTGCCACTTCCTGTTCTTTTTCACCTGCATACCATCGGTCATCTCTTCGATAGCCGACGCCGCCAAACCATGGAACCGTCCTTTATCGGTGACCGACTGAATTGCTTCCAAGCGTTGATATAGCGCACTACTTAAGCTTAATACCTGTTCTTCACCCAAGCGAATAAAGCGGCCGGGCGATGCCTGCACAAGATCAAGTAGCTGTTTCAAGCTAAGCACCTGCGCTTCATTCACCTGCACATCACCCTCAATTTCAAACCAATCCTGTTGGCTATTCATGGAAATATTAAACTGCGATAACTCCAGCTTTTTAGCGATCTTAATCGCTTTGCCTTCAGGCCATGCCAGCTCCAGATCATCCGCCATAGCGTGGAACTCTTCGAGCGTCTGCAAGGCTTGTTGCGGCTCATCAAGCAGCCACTCCCATCCCTCATCCGCATCTAAAAACGTACAGCTATTAAACAGCTTCGCGGCTCTCTTGGCTTCAGTTTCCAGGTCTCGACGCGTTTGCAATGTCTGATTTTCATAATCGGTGAAAACAGTCCGCCCACCCTCGGCGGGATGCAATAGCAGCGGTGCATCGCCAAAGGGGCGTACATAGCAGGATATTTGCAAGCCATTGGCCAGCGGCTGTAGGTGTAGATGTAAGCGTGAATCCGCCTCCACTTTGGTCGCCGCATGATGACCTTCTCCCTCAACGGCTGAGTGAACAGTCACCAGCGGGGCAACCGAAGCAACACTCTCCAGCGCTTGCTCTTTGGCCGATTCCGGCACATACAAGCCATTTTCACCCAGCACTTGCGCCACATTCAGTTGCTCACTCGTAAAATTAGTCACCACGGCCTCATGTGGTGAGGGCCAGCAGATACTCAACGCCCCTTGTTCATCTATTTCCAGCCCCCCTTCAGGAAAGGGATCCAGACTTATATGAATCAGTCCATTTTCAGGCACCACTTTCAAGGTCACCGCCTGCTTGGTCACGCTTAAGGGCGTATCAACATCATTCATAAACAGCAATGGGTGATCGGCCGCAGCAGCCAGAGCTTCATCCGCATCCAGTGTGATATCATCATCATAATAGTAACCATACTGAATGGATTCAATACAGTCACAGATCAGCAGATCCTTTTTACTTAGAAAAGGATAGGCCTGCTGACGCTGTTGAGATGCTACCAAGTGTTTTATTGAAACTTTACGACCTCGTCCCCATTTTCCATTTTTATTAAGTGACTGCAAACGAGGCTCAACATTCATCAGTGTCGTATGACCTTGCCAATCCTTATTTCTAAAAAAGAGCCATACCATACGTTGTGCCTTGTCGCCAGACGTCGCAGGCCCCTCTTTCAGCAAGTTCAGCGCTTTTAATCCCCTCTCCCAAGCCATTTCTAAAGGTATCACCGATAAGCAGGAGACCACACCGGCAGCCTCTACCTGCTGTTGAATAAGCTTCCGTGGTAGCGCAGTACTCTCTTGAAGCGTCCCCGTCTGCTCCAGTAGCGTGTTCGATATAAAACCGCCATCAGCCATCTGTTTAAATTCCCATAGCAACCAGTGCATCTGATGAGCATTGGCATAATCATGGGCTTGCTTTACAGATTTCAACAAAAGAGGGAATTCCTCCAACTTACGTCCCAACCAACAGACCCCCAAGCAAAAGCACCAACTAGAAAAGGGACTTTCTGATAAGCTATGGAGCGACTGCTGGATCTCTTTATCTGGCCATTGTTGTCCCAGAGAACGAACAGCAAGCACCTTTTCCAGTACCGTAGTCAACACTGAATGGTCATCATGGGTGCTTTTGCGAGCCTTGGTCGTACGGATAAAAGCACTGTTTTTAGCGACATCCTGATCGCGCATACAAGCCATAATATGGAAGAGCATATCTTCGTAGTTCAAGCCCGTCCGACGATCACCACTCTCCTTGCGTTTACGGAACAAGGCTTTGCGATAAAATTCAAAGGCCTTTTCCCCCTCACCACTCAAAAAGGCCAGCCGTCCCCGCAGCTCAAAAGCCTCACTACCTTTACCGGCTGCCGACAACAGCGCTTTTGCCCGAGTAAATTCTCCCTGCCAGACCAATATTCTGGCCAATAAAGCGACACCGGCTACTTCCTGGATGAGCGAAGATGAACTCTCCAGCTCCTGACGGACCTCAGAGAGCGTATAAGCATCCGCCAGACCCCGCTCTACACGCAGGAGCATCTGATA
This sequence comes from Mariprofundus sp., assembly GCA_030950555.1. Lineage (GTDB taxonomy): Bacteria > Pseudomonadota > Zetaproteobacteria > Mariprofundales > Mariprofundaceae > Mariprofundus. The sequence goes on from JAUZRH010000032.1 coordinate 5,715, forward strand.
TAAAAACTGAAATTTCAAATGGTCTGGCAAGCGATGAAGCCATGTCCAGTCGACCATAACGCTGACAATATCATCCATATCAACAAGCGAATACGGAGCCACCTCCAGCACCTCATCTGAGATTTCCATGATGGTATAAACTGTTTGAAAATCACCTGAATAGAGGGCTCTATGATATGCCTTCGTACTATCTTTAAGGTGAAGACACCAAACTCTTTCGATTGCGGCTTTCGCCGTTTGCTGCACAAGCACATACGCTCCTGCATAGGAGAGCTGCTGACTCAGATACTCAGCAATCATGCTGTTGACGGTATAAAAATTCTTTTCCTTTTTCAGCAGCCCCTTTGTTACCGCCAAATTCAACCATTGATGGTCAACAAAACCAGCATTCCAGCTCAGTGCATGCAGCATTTTCAGTATCTGAGCATTATCCAGACGAAAGCCCAAAGCAGCCAGCATTTGAAACACTCGCCGCTCATCCGCGGTATATCCTTCCAGTGCTTCAAGGAGTGTGATTGGTTGAAATAATGGGGTCATCGAGCCTTCCAAAATAATCTTTTTTTGCCACATACTGTCGCATGGAATGATGCAACAATAACCATATTACAAATAAACTCCATCATAACGAAGTCATAGCCGAAACTTTAAATAGTTGAGTGATGACTGAGCAGCTCTATACTCAGCGCCTTATGAATAAAGCAGAAAAAGAAAGAAATCGGTCAGATTGGTAGGTTCATCACTGCATTTTACCCAAGTCTGAGGCGCAAAGTAAGGGCCACGGAAAGAATAAAGAGCCAATTGCAAAACTCTGGGTGGATGAGCGGCAATCCCACTTTGAGTCCATTTTTGAGGTGAAATGTGGTGCATGGTGGTTCCATGGAGCAAACAACAGCGCGGAATTGGTCCAAAGTGGGGCCGCCGATCGCCGCTCACGAGTTTTGCAATTGGCTCTAAAGTATCCAGGTTATGCGCAGGATAGTTGTTGGATTCATGGCGCCAAATCAAGCGCATAAGCAAGCCCTGAATGGGCGCGATAGCCTACGTCCTTTAGTAGTAACTCTGTGGCAACGCAGAATGCGGACTTATAGACCAGCACGTGGATGATTTATTCTTTCCGCGGCCCTTAGGTCTGGAGGCTCTGGGGATTGAGGTCAAACAGCTTGTTGAATAAAAAATACTATAACGGAAAGCATCTTGTAGTATTTGTCATTGCAGGTGTACCGTCTTAAAAGGGGACTCCCTAGGCAGATAACTAATGGCGGTGATGCTTTAGCGGCGCATTAAAACCAATTACTTGTGGGGCTAAAGTAGCATCCTTCATCGCCCTATTGCGTTAGGTTAAAGCTTGCTAATTGATAGCTGAAGGTGGAACATTACTGATTTATAGGGCGACAAGAGGGGGCTGTGGTGTGCGAGATTGCGTGTTGTAAGAGCCACTTGCAAAACTCTGGGTGGATGAGTGACGAATCCTGCTTCGAGCGCAACTTAGGATGGAATGAAGGGCATGTGGTTCCATACGCTGAACGCAGCCTAGAAATACGCTTAATTGCCGTTCAGGGGTTTTGCAAGTGGCTCGTAAGTTTTTTTTTGACACCTAGAAGACGCGTGAATAGTGCCTAAGGGCCTCGGAAATAATAAAGTGTCCCAAGCTGCGCAGGATAGAAGTTCCTCTTCAAGGCGAAGAGTTTGGCGCATAAGCAAGCCCTGAATGGGCGCGATAGGTAGTCATATTGCTTTTAAAAATTGGCTGATTCTTCAACGTAGAAGAGGGACTTATCGACCAGTAGAATGGGATAGTTAATTATTTCCGCGGCCCTAAGAGAGTGGCGACACTTGTGCTGCGCTGGCTATTATTTATATTGGAAGGGATTGAAATATGCATACTGATAAAACAAAACCGACGATACTTATTGTTGATGATATGCCAGAAAATATTGATGTGCTTGAGGGGCTTCTTTCGCCCCATTATAGAGTCAAGGTTGCTACTAGTGGGAAGCGGGCGCTAAAAATTGCAGAGAGTATGCCCGATTTGATACTGCTTGATGTTATGATGCCTGGTATGGATGGCTATGAAGTGTGCCGGCACCTTAAACAGAAACGAAAATTGCGCCGCATACCGGTGATTTTTGTGACAGCCAAAAGTGAAGTAGATGATGAGACACGGGGCTTTGAATTGGGCGCGGTTGATTATATTAGTAAGCCGGTTAGCCCACCATTGGTTCTTGCGCGAGTAAAAAATATTATTGCGCTATTTGCCACTAAACGGCGACTACGGGAAATCATGGATAAAACGCTGACTGGCTGCGTGGAACTTTTAACCGATGTTCTATCGCTTACCGCTCCGGCAGCATTTGGTCGTAGTAGTAGTATTCGGCGTCACATCAAGGCTGCAGCCAAGCAGATGGGGCACAGCAATACCTGGCGTTTTGAAGTGGCAGCGATGTTATCCCAACTAGGTTGTATTGCGCTGCCGGATGAGCTGGTTGATAATATTCATAACGGCAGTGCTTCCTCCGATGAGGAGAAAAAAATATTTGCCTCGCATCCTGAAGTGGGTAAACGTTTGTTGGAAAAAATTCCAAATTTACGGGATGTGGCTGAAATTGTTGCCTTGCAACATCAAACGGTCGATACGATTGAAGCGAATCTGCAAATAAGTGCAGGTGTGAAATTGGGTGCTTCACTGTTACATCTTGCGATGCAGCAAGATGACAAAACACGCCATACCAGCGTCATGCAAAAAGCAGGTAGTACGGAACCACAGGTTGGAGAACAGATTGAGCTTTCGTTATCCGATTTGCAATTGGGTATGCGTTTAGAGTCTGAAGTGAGCACCAGAAAGGGATGGAAACTGGTACCAAAAGGTACGGAGATAACAAAAGCTGTGCTCGAACGGCTATCGGTTTTTGATGATCACTTTATGATTGCTAAACAAACATATATGGTGACGCTGCTCTGATTGGTCTGATATGTATCGTGATTCAAGGGCCACGGAAAGAATAAAGTATCCAGGTTATGCGCAGGATAGTTGTTGGATTCAAGGCGCCAAATCAAGCGCATAAGCAAGCCCTGAATGGGCGCGATAGCCTACTGTCTTTAGTAGTAACTGATTTGGCAACGCAGAATGCGGACTTATAGACCAGCAGAATTGGATGATTTATTCTTTCCGCGGCCCCAAGCTTGTAATGTCTTTTCTCGTCATTCCCGCAAAGAACCTGCCCCAGCAAAGGCGAGGGGCGATAATGACGGAGAATCATACTTGAACACGATAGTGTAACACCTGTCGC
>JAUZRH010000033.1 GCA_030950555.1 Mariprofundus sp.
CTGCTGGTCTATAAGCTCGCCTTCTGCGTTGCAGAAACCGTTACCACTGCATGTAACTAAGCCTCTCGCGCCCATTCCCGGCTTGCGTATGCGCCTGTCTCTATGCCTTGAATCCGACAACTATCCTGCGCACCTTTTGGATGTTTTATTATTTCCGAGGCCCTTAGGTCGGGAGACTATGGGGGTTGAGGTCAACAGCTTGTTGAATAAAAAACAATATAACCGAAAGTATCACGTAGTATTTATCATTGCAGGTATCCCGTCTTAAAAGGGAAGCCCATATAAACACTGGAATATCGAGTGTTTATAAAAGAGGTGAGCAGACTGCTGTCCGCTCACCTATCTGTTTTACGTGTTACTTGTCAGCAGCGCGTGCAGCAGCGATGGCTGCCATATTGACGATATCATCGACACTGGCGCCAGTCTGTAATACATGAGCTTGTTGCGGTAGGCCGAGGAGAATCGGGCCAATCGCGGTTCCACCACCCAGTTCGCGCAGTAATTTGTAAGCGATATTACCTGCCTGCATGGTAGGGAAAACCAGAATATTGGCGGGTTCTTTTAGCTTGCTGAATGGATACTGCTGTAAAATAGTGTTATTGACTGCTGTATCGGCCTGCATTTCACCATCGACAGTTAAATCGGGTCGGCGTTCATGTAATAAGCGTGTGGCTTCAGCGACTTTACGTGTTTCAGGGTGATCAACGCTGCCGAAGTTGGAGAAAGAGAGCATGCCTACGCGTGCAGGACAGCCAAGTGATGTGGCGGTATCAGCAGCTAACTCAGCTAACTGTGCGAGCTGTTCTGCATTCATCTCGACATTGACAGTGCAGTCGGTCAGGAAATAGACACCGTGCTCCATAATCATGATATACATGCCGTATACATGGTGATGTTCGCCCGTATTATCATGCCCTAATACCTTTAATAAAGGGCGTAAAATATTGGGATAATGGCCTGTTCGGCCTGAGAGCATGCCATCAGCAAAACCCTGGCGCACAAGCATTGCAGCGAGTAGATTGATGTCATTGCGTAAGGTTTTGGCGGCATCTTCCCGCAACATGCCATGGCGCTTGCGGTCAAAATAATAGGCGTCGGCCAGGCTTGTGAAGCGAGCATTTTCGACGCCTGGATCGACGATTTCGATGTTGCTTAAATCTAGGTTTTCACAGTGAGCGAGTTGCTCGATGGTGCTTTTTCGTCCGATTAAAACAGGTTCAGCAACACCTTGTTCTTTCATTTCAATAGCGGCGCGAATAATGGTTTCATCTTCACCTTCCGGCAGCGCAAGGCGAATAAGGTGAGAGCGGGCTTTGTCGGAGATAATACGCATAAAGAGGCGGGAGCTGTCAATGCGGCCTGCTAACTCCTGCGCATAAGTATGGGCATGGATCAGTGGCTTACGTGCGACGCCTGTTTGGGTGGCAGCTAAGGCGACAGCAACAGGCACTACCTCGATCAGGCGAGGGTCGAATGGTTTGGGTAAAATATATTCCGGACCAAAACGCAGCTCCTTCACGCCGTATGCCTTAAGCACGGAATCAGGTACATCTGCACGTGCCAGATTTGCCAGAGCATGAACCGCTGCAATTTTCATCTCCTCATTGAATGTGGTAGCACGCACATCAAGCGCACCACGGAAGAGGAAAGGGAAGCCTAGGACATTGTTGACCTGATTAGGATGGTCGGAGCGGCCGGAGCCCATGATCAGGTCTTTGCGTGTGGACATGGCCAGATCATAATCAATTTCAGGATCGGGGTTAGCCATGGCAAAAACAATGGGGCGCTCAGCCATAGAGGTAAGCATCTCAGCGGTAACACAATTGCCTGCGGAAACGCCGATGAACACATCGGCACCACACATCGCTTCTGTCAGTGTGCGCTCTGAACGCGCCGTGGCAAAATAGGCTTTGTGTGGTGGTAACTCATCGCTACGCTCTTTGTGTATGACACCTTTGCGGTCAAGAAAGAGAATGTTTTCGCGTTTAGCACCTAGTTGTTCGATGAGTTTCATACAGGCAAAGCCGGCTGCTCCAGCACCCAGACAGACAATAACGACATCTTCAATGTGCTTGTTTTGTAACGCTAGCGCATTGATGAATGCAGCGGCCATAATAACCGCAGTGCCATGCTGATCATCATGCAGCACAGGGATATTAAGGCGCTTTTTTAACTCATCTTCAATAATAAAACATTCGGGAGCTTTAATGTCTTCCAAGTTGATACCACCGAAAGTGGGCTCCATACGTGCGATGGTTTCTACAATAGCCATTGGGTCGTTTTCATCGAGTTCGATATCAAACACATCAATGTCAGCAAAACGCTTGAACAGCACCGCTTTTCCTTCCATAACTGGTTTGCCGGCTAGTGGGCCAATGTTACCTAGCCCCAATACAGCCGTACCATTGGTGATGACGCCGACCAGATTCGCGCGGGCAGTGAACTCATCCGCTAAGGCAGGATCTTTTTCAATAGCTAAGCACGGTTCCGCCACTCCAGGTGTATAAGCCAGTGCTAAGTCGCGCTGCGTAAGGCATGGTGTGGTGGGGCGGATGCTGATTTTTCCGGGAGTTGGAGAACGATGATATTCAAAAGCGTCCTCGCGCAGCGTATCTTTTGGCATAGTGTACCTCATGGTGTATCATCTTTTACAACGGTAGATGAGGCAATGATAACGCTGAATGGCGTTGTGGTCATGGAGAGATTTATAAATTTGCTTTTTCGGGTGCTGGAAATATCAGTTGTTACTATATAATAGAGGGTCGAAAAAATCATGAACTACCTCATTTTGCAGGTCTATAAAGCGCCCTTCGGCGTTAGAGTATTAGCCTTTTTAAAAGTGATACCTCTAGTGCCTGGCTTCCCGTTTAAGTCGGGATTATCATGATTATAACTGGTTTCGCGAGGTTAAACAGAGCGTTTTTTAGAAATGGATTCCCGACTAAACCTTCGGGAATGACGGTCTATTGCAGTGAAATGACGGCAAGGGAGGGAGTCTCTCATTCGTTATGGCCGTAACGTAAGGGCCACGGAAAGAATAAAGTATCCAGATTATGCGCAGGATAGTAGTTGGATTCAAGGCGCCAAATCAAGCGCATAAGCAAGCCCTGAATGGGCGCGATAGCCTACTGCCTTTAGTAGTAACTCTGTGGCAACG
>JAUZRH010000034.1 GCA_030950555.1 Mariprofundus sp.
ATTTCAATGTTAGAGACCCCAATATACTCGAATGCCACCATAGAATGTCTGTGTTTGGTCATCGACATGGCTGAACTTCATGGGCAATCAGCTAAATGTACAAATGCTAACCCTCGTATTTTAACGAATACCTCTGCGTTATTATCCCGCAGCGCGATAGAAATGCAGCTATTGATGATAAGGGCCGCGGAAATAATTAACTATCCCATTCTACTGGTCTATAAGCCCCTCTTCTGCGTTAAAGAATCAGCCAATTTTTAAAAGCAATATGACTACCTATCGCGCCCATTCAGGGCTTGCTTATGCGCCAAACCCTTCGCCTTGAAGAGGAACTTCTATCCTGCGCAGCTTGGGACACTTTATTCTTTCCGAGGCCCTTAGCGCAGCTAGCGCTTCCATCTTCAGAAGTCGTTGCAAACATACATTCTGCGCAATCATCTAAACAACTCAAGAATATCGGGCTAAGAACAGATCAAAAGTAACCAACAGGTGGTCATGCTGAATATTCGGATTGAGGTTCTTTGATCTGGCTTATGGAGAGTAAGCAGATACTACCATTATTTTCATCATTACAACTTTTATATGCAGCATGATACGATTCCCCCTTTAGCTTGGATCATTGATCAAGCGTTGCAAAGATGCGACAAGCATAGACGCAACAAGAGTGCGAACAGTCCGGGTTAGTGATCGATGCCATAAAATCACTCAGTTTTTTATAATGATTCAGTGGAGCAACTACAATCGCAATGAACAAAACACATGCTAACGCCCATCACCTTGTCACCTATTTTCCAATAGCACCAAGCAAAAACGATATTCCCACGATCATGCCTAGCCCTTTTTCAAACACGCCACACCCTCTAGCCAAGCGTGCAGCCATCATGCTTCAAGACCATTTATCATCTCAGCGCCATGCCCCAGATTACATCTCTTTAGCAGATCAAGGTAAAATGTTTGGTATATTGGTTGTTCGTGCTTGTAATGGTGAAATTGGATTCTTAAGTGCGTTTTCCGGCATGCTTAACAAACAATGGCAACTTCCTAACTTTGTTCCCCAGATATTTAAGCAAGCAGAACAAGATAGATTTTTACTTGTGGGTAGAGCTAAATTGGCAAAATTAACCGAGCAATTACTTTCCCTAGAAACCTCACCAAAGCGACACGAATTGATTAAAAAAATAGCCAACATGCAACAACAACGCGATCAAGCTCTCGCTTCATTAAAAGAGCAGCACAAATCAGCAAAACAACAACGCCGACAGCAACGCTTGGCATTACAGCAACTCACAGACCCTATTAAACGAGATTTAGAAATTGCTGCCCTAGCTCTGGCCAGTCAACACCACAAACGTGAAGCTACAAATATTTCTATTCACTGGTGTCAAAAGCTACAATTATTGCAGCAACAATTGGATACTTTTGAACAACAGATCGGAGAAATAAAAGCCTGCCGCACAAAACAATCCCGTCAGCTTCATTCACAAGTATTTGCAACCTACCGATTGAAAAATCGTCTCCATGAAGAAAAAAGCATCAGCCATTTTTATGGTGATGGTTCACCGCCAGCAGGCTCGGGTGATTGTGCTGGTGCCAAATTGATCCACTACGCCCATCAACACCAGCTTCTCCCCATAGCTTTAGCTGAATTCTGGTGGGGTAGATCCTCAGCTGTTGGCGTCAGACATCATGGCCACTACTACCCTGCCTGCCGCGGCAAGTGCCTACCAATTTTACCCTTTATGTTACGAGGCCTAGAACTTGAAGCAGAACCCTGTTACGGCCATGAAATTGATCGCAATGAACCGAAAACTATTTATGAAGATGTGCATATTCTAGTGATCAATAAACCCGCGGAATTGATGTCAACGCCGGGCAAGAAAATTCACGACTCTGTTTTAAGCCGCCTATTAAAACGCTATCCAGAGTGCCCTGATCTAACGCTCTTACATCGCCTCGATATGGGCACATCGGGTCTATTACTACTTGCCAAAAACGCTCAGGCAAACAAGTTTTTACAAAAGCAGTTTATCCAACATAAAGTGGAAAAACGGTATGAGGCGCTACTAAACAGAAGATTAACTCCGGGGCAGAACTCAGGCGAAATTGACCTACCCTTGCGCGTTGACCTTGATGATAGACCCCGCCAACTGGTCTGTTATGAATATGGTAAAATCGCAAAAACCCAATGGCAACTCATCGCCTATGAAGGCGAAATAACGCGTGTCTATTTTTACCCACTCACAGGACGAACACATCAGCTACGTGTGCATGCTTCACACGCTAAAGGACTCCATGCAGCCATTGTGGGCGATGCTCTTTATGGCCTGCCAGCTGAACGTTTAATGCTCCACGCGCAACGCCTCTGCTTTACTCACCCAGTCACACGAAAAAGAATGGAATTTGAACTACCTGCGCCATTTTAACGCTTTTGACTGTAAGGATTAAAGTCCAAGAGGCGAGAAGCCAGCCACGAATACACACTGCAGCAGAAGGTGATTGCGAAGCAAGAGAGGCTCCCCTTGGGGGACGAATTAAAGGGTAATTCACAGTGCATTTGCAAGCTGAAGTTCTTGCTCCCTCTCCCTCTGGGAGAGGGTTGGGGTGAGGGAATCAACTATTTGGCGAAGCCTTTTTTCGTCTTAAGAAAAGCCTTCATGTGTAAACCGGAAAATGAAGGATGCCGAGTTTTCTTCTATTTCTTGGCTGCGTTTCATGGGTAATCCGGCCTTACTCGTAAGATTTAACCCGTTCATCTACCTTCGAAGCTGTGGCTTTGGTGATCATTCTATTCTCAACAAAAACTACCGGTGCATTCGGGCACTGACTGCGGCAGTCTCCTGCTACAGCATCTAGCCCCATGGCTGCCAATTCTTCCGAAAGCTTGCGCCCGCCATAATCACTACACTGGGGACCATGACATACTTCAATCGTCGCTGCTCTGTTTGAATCCAATTTATTGGTCATGCGAAACTCCATTATTATAGGTGCCAGTGCGCTCTTATGCGTGGTATTCTCGATAACTCATACTTAAACAATCTGCATCTGATTTAGAACTATTTGAAATAGTGTAGCAGTACTGAGTAGAGGTAAAAGGCATCCAAGCGACCAGCCAGCTCTCGAATTGAATGCATCGCAAGTGTCGGCACTCCCACATCAACGCATCGCACACCTAACTCATTGGCTGTAATCGGACCAATCGTACTTCCGCAGCCCATATCTGAACGAACCACAAATGATTGTACCGGTATATTAGCCTGGCCGCAGTAGTGTCTAAACAGCGCACTGGTTTCACTATTACTGGCATAGCGCTGATTGGCATTTACCTTAATAACTACCCCTTTATTGATGATTGGGCCGTGATTAGGCTCATGTTTATCTGCAAAATTGGGATGCACGGCATGAGCATTATCCACTGAAATCATCAGACTGGAGGCCATTGTGCGTGATAACGCTTCATCACTACCGCATAAACGACTGAGCACGGATTTCAAAAAGTTCCCCTGTGCACCGGCAGCCGACACGCTGCCCACCTCTTCATGATCATTACATACCAGCAATACATTCTGCGTGCCATCATTGGCAATCAATGCCATCAGGCCGGTATAACAACTGAGCAAGTTATCTAAGCGGGCACTGGCGATAAAATCATCATCCAAGCCAATGACTGCAGGCTCCTGAACGTCATAAAAACTCAATTCATAATCCAGAATCTGCTTGGCTTTCACGATATCACTGTTGTTAGCAGCGCTTATCTGATCATTTACAATGCTCAGCAACATGGCATGAAAATTCACATCATGTGCTGGCAAGCTCATCAATACTGGAGGCAGATCCGTTTGTTTATTTATCGAACGGCTGCTGTTTGCATCACGATCCAGATGAATTGCCAAACTGGGAATCACAGCTATCGCCTTTTCCAGGTTAATCAACTGATGGTCTATCTGGTTATTGTCATTTAAAAAACTAACACGTCCGGCCAGCGAAAGATCACGATCGAACCAAGGGTTTAGTAAAGCACCGCCATAAACCTCTACGCCTAGCTGTAGGTAATTTTTATTTATAATTTCAGGATTCGGTTTAATCTTTAGACAGGGACTATCGGTATGTGCCCCGACCATGCGCATACCGTGTTCAAGTAGGGACTGATTTAACTGAAAGGCAATAATCGATGAGTCATTACGGATAACAAAATAACAGCCACCTTCCTGCCTGCATTTCGCACCCCACGCCTCTTTTTCCGTTAAGCGCTTAAAACCTGCTTGCTCAAGCAGATCAACCATGCTCTGTACAGCATGAAAAGGTGTTGGCGAGCTCTTTATAAAATCTAATAATCCATCAACAAATACTTTATTTTCCATCGAAACCTCTACTATTAAATTTTTGCCATCCTTCACCA
>JAUZRH010000035.1 GCA_030950555.1 Mariprofundus sp.
TGAGCGGCGATCGGCGGCCCCACTTTGGCCCAACCCGCGCTGTTGTTTGCTCCATGGAACCACCATGCACCTCATTCCACCTCAAAAATGGACTCAAAGTGGGATTGCCGCTCATCCACCCAGAGTTTTGCAATTGGCTCTACAGACAACATAGTCCTGTTTTCACATGACTGCCTGTCGATGTAGACTGAGTTTGCGCTGGTACTCTTGTGGATCTTTGGTTTGGGTCATGCTGCCACCACGTGGGTAAATAGCATCGTAGAGTCGTGATACCCAGAAACGAAGAGCAGCCAGCCTTAATAGTTGTGGCAGAGCTTGGTGTTCATCGGCTTGCAGCGGGCGAAGTGATTCATAGCCGGTTAGAAAAGCATCCATGCGTGCGTCATCATCCTCACCAAGCAGTATGGCCTGGGCATTGAGGGTGATGGCAATATCCATGGCGAAAGGGGCCGTGTGGGCGTAATAAAAATCAATCATACCGCTTGCCTCCTCGGCTTCAAAAAGAATATTGTCGACAAATAGATCCCCGTGAATGACGCCGCTTGGTAGGCTGTCCCAATGATATTGACGCTGAAATTTCAGCTCATCTGCGAGTAGCTTGGCAGCGCTAGTTCCATAGCTTGTTTCCGTTTTTTGCAGTACTTTCGCACTCATCTCTATCAGCCATGCCATGCCGGTCGGGTTGACTCTCTGCTGGTTGAAGTCGGAGCCTGCTAGATGGAGTTGGGCCAGTAGTCGGCCGGAGTTGTGCAGTTGTGTTTTATTCAGCTGCTCTAATGTTTTACCTGTAAGACAGGAGACAATACAGCCTTGCTTGCCATGCGTTTGAAAGAGTAGAGAGTCATCGTGGCGCTGCATGACATCAGGGCAACAGAGGCCAGCTCCCGCTAGGTGCTTCATTAGGCACATGAAATAGGGAAGCTCTGTTGCATCTAGGCGCTCAAAAATCGTTAAGACATAGCGACCAGAATCGGTAATGATGAAAAAATTACTATTTTCAATACCGGCGGCAATGCCCTCGAAGTCGATGAGGGCGCCAAGCTGATAGTCGCTTAGGATGTTTTGAATATCATTGTGGGTAAGTTCAGTATAAACGGACATGGTCGCTACTCTATGAGCAGGCGGGGTCGGGGGAAAGTTTGTATCTGCTATTGGCTGCGAATAACGGCTTGGATGATTGTCATAGGCATGTCATATCGAAGGTTTAGTATGGCCTTGAGAAGAGACCACTATTTTATGTATATTTAAGGAGCTAAGCCATCAAGAGCAAACATCTATCGATACTTAATACGATTCCAGAAGGCGCGATTGTGGTGGGGCAGCATGGTCGACTGCTATTTGCTAATCAGCGAGCGGCCTTGATGCTGGGCTACGAAGCAGGTGAGCTCAAAGGCATGGATGTGCAATCGCTAGTGCCTGACTTCTTGTTCGAGTCGCATATGAATTTTTCTAGCTATGATGATAAACAAGCAACTAATTGTGGTGATCAGTGGTGTCGGTTTTCGGCGGTTGGGAAAGATGGGCGTGATTTTCCAGTGCGTATCAGCTCAAGTCGTTGTAAAATTGCAGGGAAAAACAGTGTGATGCTTGCTGTCGAAGATTTAACTGAGCAAACGCGCCTTGAAGAAAAGAGCAGCCATAGCCAAAAATTGGAGATGCTTGGCGAAATGGTGGGCGGCATTGTACATAACTTTAATAACCTACTCTCCGGCATTACAGGGCAGTCATATTTGCTTCAGAATGATTGTGATTTGAATGCTTCTGCTGTGACGCGGATGCATAGTATTGATGCGCTCTGTCAAAAGTCGTCTTCAATGATCCGCAAGCTGATGGCCTACTCACGTGATGATAGTGTGGAATATTGTCATGTTGATGCTATTGCGATGCTTCATGATGCGCTTGAGTTGGCTCGTATAACGCTGCCGAAACAGATTAGCTTGAACGTCTTATTGGAGGATCAACCTATACAGCTCTGGTGTGATGCAGGTGAAATTCAGCAGGCTGTGATGAATATGATTAATAATGCGTCCCATGCCATAGCTTGCGAAGGTGCAGGAGAGATCACGATAGATGCTAAAAGGTGTGATATTGAAAATTGTGATTTTGTAAGCTGCCCTAGGCTCTTGTCAAGGCGCGATAACGCAGCCAAATCAGTGTTCTGTGTGAAAGTGAAGGACAGTGGGAGCGGCATCCCCGAAGCTGTGATGAAAAGTGTTTTTGAACCTTTTTTTACTACCAAGCCGGCAGCTGAAGGTACTGGTTTGGGGTTGTCAACGGCCTTAGCTTCCATCAAGCAGATGGGCGGTCATATGATGGTTAGGAATCGTGCCGTAAAGGGCGCGGAAGTGGTATTTTTTCTTCCGGAGGACACAAAACGTAGTAGTGCTGCTCAAGTGTGCGCTCAGCTGCCTCAAGCGCAGCAGGGAAAAGCAGCAGCAACGATACTGCTGATCGATGATGAAAAACAGCTATTAGGGTTGTTGAAAGAGATAGTTGAAGGGGCAGGTTTTAAGGCAATCTGTGCGGAAAATGGGGCCGTAGGGGTGGAGCTGTTCACTCGCCATGCTGATGAAATAGGCTTGGTAATTAGCGATATTTGTATGCCCGTCATGGACGGGGTTGAGGCGCTGGAAAGGATACATGCATTGCGTGCTGATCTGCCCTGTATCTATTTGACCGGTTACAGTGAGCAGATAAAAATGATGAGTGAACATAGTGTGGTGGTGATGAAGCCATTTAACATAGCTGATTTAAATAGAGAAATTAATCAAGCTCTGGGTGTGTCAGAGGCCGGTGTGAATACACTGTGCGAGTCTAATAAGGCTATTGTGTGAGGCTTAGGCCTGATTATTGTTGCTGTTTGTCTGTATTATGGCTTCACGAATACTGCCAATGACGCTATAGCCATTGTTCACCGCTTGCGCAGCCGTTAGCGTGCGACGCCTTTATGGTGCGGGTGAAATATGGATAAAATTATTATTCAGGGTGGCAATATCCTGTCGGGAACAGTTGAAGCAAGTGGGGCGAAAAATGCGGCTCTGCCGCTGCTTGCGGCTGCTTTATTGGTGGATGAGCCGGTGCTCTTTCATCGGATTCCACATCTGCATGATATTTCCACGATGATGACCTTGTTAGCATGGCAGGGGGCAAAAGTGATGTTTGATGATCAGTTTTGTCTGCATGTGGATACCAGTTCGGTTACAAAACCAGCCGCACCTTATGAACTAGTGAAAACCATGCGAGCCTCTTCGCTGGTGTTGGGGCCACTATTGGCCCGTTTTGGCGAAGCGGTAGTGAGTTTGCCGGGAGGCTGTGCCATTGGTGCGCGGCCAATTGATATGCATCTGCGTGGCCTTGAGTTGATGGGGGCTGATATTAAAATGGAGCAGGGAAATATCATTGCACGTGTCAATGGACGCTTAAAAGGGGCCCATATAGTTTTTGATCAGATCACCGTAACTGGCACAGAAAACCTGATGATGGCGGCTGTGTTGGCTGACGGAGAAACGGTACTGGAAAATTCCGCTTGTGAGCCGGAGATTGTCAATTTGGCTGAATCGCTGCGTACCTTGGGTGCGATAATCACCGGTGATGGTAGCCATCGTGTTGTCATACAGGGCGTTGAGCGTTTACATGGCGGCGAGATAACGACAATCGCTGACCGCATTGAAACAGCAACCTATTTGGCCGCTGGCTTAATTACCGGTGGTGATGTGACGGTTACGGATACAGATGCAAGCATGCTCGAATCCTTTCTGGCCAAAGTACGTGAGACCGGTGCGTTGGTAGAGACGGGCGATGGTTTTATTCGTTGTAAGGCGCAGGGACGGTTACGCAGTGTGGATATTGATACGCAGCCGCATCCGGGTTTTCCTACCGATCTGCAAGCTCAATTTATGGCGCTGATGACGCTGGCTGATGGTGTCAGTGTGGTACGCGAAACGATTTTTGAGAATCGTTTTATGCACGTGCAGGAATTAGCGAGAATGGGTGTTGAAATACGTTTGGATGGCAATAGTGCGATTGTTCATGGTTGTGAAAAGCTGTCGGGAGCGCCGGTGATGGCAACGGATCTGCGTGCTTCAGCCTCCTTGGTGCTAGCAGGGTTGGCGGCTTCAGGTGAAACAGAAGTATCACGTATTTATCATATTGATCGTGGCTATGAGCGTATTGAAGAAAAATTAAGAAAACTTGGGGGGCGCATTGAACGCGTCAGTGCCAATGAAAGCGGACTACAAGGGAGTGCATCTTTATGAATGATCATCGGGTGTTGACCATCGCACTGTCAAAAGGGCGTATTTTAGATCAGACACTACCACTGCTGGCTGCTGCAGGATTGACGCCGGCAGAAGATGTGCATACCACACGCAAGCTAATGGTGGATGGTGATTATCATGGCACCGCCGTGCGCTTTCTTATTATTAGGGCAGCGGATGTATGTACCTATGTGGAGCAGGGCGCTGCTGATATGGGCATCGCTGGACGTGATTCGCTGCTTGAATATAGGCCACGTGTTTATGAACCGCTGGATTTAGAAATTGGTTGTTGTCGGATGTGTGTATGTGGTCCCAAAGGGTTGGTGGAAGCGGGAGTGCCGGAGCGTGGTAGCCGTATCCGAGTGGCGACAAAATATGATTACCTAGCTTCGCAATACTTTTTAACACAGGGCGTACAGGCTGAAATCATCCATCTATATGGCTCAATGGAGTTGGCACCGCTGGTGGGGATGGCCGAACGCATTGTGGATTTAGTGGAAACTGGCGGCACACTGAAGGCCAATGGGCTGGTAGAAGAGACAACACTGTTTGATATCTCCAGCCGTCTTATTGTGAATCCGGCGAGCTTTGCTACACGCCGCGAACAGATAGGGGCGATTATCGCGGCTTTAACAGATGCAGTGAAAGCAAAGGGAGAGGGGTGAAACATGGCTAATATTTTAAGGTTGGATTCATCGAAAGCTGGTTTTTCTGATAAATTAGATCTTCTTCTGGCGCGTGAAACAGATACCGGTGATGATGTGCAAGGCTTGGTCGCAGATATTTTGAAAAATGTAAAACAACGCGGTAATGCGGCGCTGTATGAATTTACCGAGCGTTTCGATGCTTGGCATTGCAGTGACCAGAGCGTTGAAATTAGTAGAGAGCGTATGGCGACAGCATGGAATGCTGTTTCTGATCAGGATAGAGCAGCGCTGACACTGGCAGTTGAACGGATTCGTGCTTACCACGAGCATCAACTGCAGCAGGATTGGGATTATACTGATGAGGCTGGTTTGACGTTGGGGCAACGCATTACCGCCCTTGATCGGGTGGGTCTTTATGTGCCTGGTGGCAAGGCTGCCTATCCCTCTTCGGTGTTGATGAACGCCGTGCCTGCGGTGGTTGCAGGCGTGCGTGAGATTGTCATGGTCGTGCCAACCCCAAGGGGCGAAATGAATGAGTTGGTGCTGGCGGCGGCTTTTATCTCCGGTGTCCAGCGCGGTTTTGCCGTAGGCGGTGCTCAGGCGGTAGCAGCGCTGGCTTATGGCACGGAAACGATACCGGCTGTCGATAAAATCGTCGGGCCGGGTAATAAGTTTGTTGCGGCAGCCAAACGGCAGGTTTTTGGTACATGCGGCATTGATATGATTGCCGGCCCTTCGGAAATTGTCGTGGTCGCTGATGGCGGTCATCCAGCATGGTTGGCAGCGGATTTTTTATCACAAGCAGAGCATGATGAGGCAGCGCAGAGTATTCTTATCTCCACGGATGCGGGGCTTTTAAAACAGGTTGAAGCGTCGATAGAGGCGCATCTGGCCGTATTGCCACGCGCAGCCATTGCACGTGCATCGGTCGAAGCGCATGGGGCGCTTATTCTGGTAAGTAGCCTGCAAGAGGCTGCGGATGTTGTGAATATTATCGCTCCAGAACATCTGGAGTTAGCGCTGGAAGATCCAGAAGCACTGCTGCCGTCCATTCGGCATGCTGGGGCGATATTTTTAGGTCATTTTGTACCGGAAGCGCTGGGTGACTATGTTGCGGGGCCCAATCATGTGCTTCCGACGAATCGGACGGCCCGTTTTTCAAGCCCCTTAGGGGTATATGATTTTCAGAAAAGAACCAGTGTGATTCGTTCTACACGTGCAGGTGTGCAGGCGATCGGAGCGGCTGCGGCTCATTTGGCACACAGGGAAGGGCTGCAAGCCCACGCTCTAACGCTTGAACTGAGGTTGAATGACAACCATGATTCGTAATGATATTAAGGCACTTGCGGCCTACCATGTGCCTGATAGCGGCGGCATGATTAAACTGGATGCGATGGAAAATCCCTACAATCTGCCTGATGAAGTGCGTCAGGAGTGGCTGGAAAAGCTGGCTTTAGTGGATCTGAATCGTTATCCGGATAGCAATATGTTACTGCTGCGCCAGAAAATTGCAGCCAGAGATGGCGTTGAGCCAGAGCAGGTGCTACTGGGTAATGGATCGGATGAGATTATTCAGATGTTGCTGTTAGCCATGAATCCAGGCACTTGTGTGGTGCCACGGCCTACTTTTGTGATGTATGATATGGTATCGCGTTGGTTGAAACGACCGGTTGCGAGTGTGCCGTTAAAAGATGACTTCTCCTTGGATGCGGATTATTTCTTACAAGTATGTGGGCGCGAGAAGGCCGAGATAGCCTTTTTAGCCTGTCCCAATAATCCGACGGGAAACCTCTGGGATGAGGCCGTCGTTCAACGTATTGCGCGAGGCATGAGTGGTCACCTGATTATCGATGAGGCTTATGGTCCGTTTTCGGAACACAGCTATACGTCTATGATTAGTACCAAGGTGATGGTGTTGCGTACTTTTTCAAAGTTGGGTTGGGCAGCCCTTCGTTTGGGTTACTTGCTTGGTGATGCAGAGCAGATTTCTCAGCTGAATAAAGTGCGTATGCCGTATAATATTAATGGCTTGACCCAAGCATCGGCACTATTTCTGCTGGATAAATCAGAGCTATTTGAGCAGCAGGCAGCAATGATTTGTGCTGAACGTGAGAGAGTCTTCGAGCGTTTGAGTCGGCTGGATCAGGTAACGCTATTTCCGTCGAAAACCAATTTTTTACTACTGCGTGTGCCTGATGCTGGGGTGCTATTTGACGGCTTGAAAAAAGCAGGCATTCTTATAAAAAATATGCATGGCAGCGATCCGTTATTGACGCAATGTGTACGTATTACCATCGGTAGTAAAGAGGAAAACAGCGCCGTGATTGCTGTGATAGAGGAGCTTTTGAGATGACACGTCGGGCGCTAATTGAACGGAAAACCAAAGAAACGCAGATTGAGCTGGCACTGAATCTTGATGGTAGTGGCAGCGCTGATCTAAATTCATCCATTCCATTTCTGGATCATATGCTTGATCAGATTGCCCGCCATGGTTTGATTGATCTGAAGGTCGTTGCCAACGGTGATAGGGAGATTGATGACCATCATACGGTAGAAGACATTGGTATTGCTTTTGGTGAAGCGCTACGAAAAGCTGTCGGTGATAAAAGAGGCATCGTGCGTTATGGTCATGCCTATGTGCCGCTGGATGAAGCGCTCTCACGGGTGGTGTTGGATTTTTCGGGCCGGCCGGGACTAGAGTATCATATCGATTTTCCTAAAGAGACCGTGGGCGGTTTTGATATCGATCTGTTTAAAGAGTTTTTTCAAGCACTTAGCAATCATGCTCTGATCACGCTGCATATTGACTGTCTACGCGGTGGCAATAACCACCATATTATTGAGACGGTATTTAAAGCTTTCGGCAGGGCGCTTCGTATGGCTTTAGAAACTGATTCGCGTCAGCCGGGTATTCCGAGTACCAAGGGTACATTGTGATTGGTTTAATCAATTATGGTATGGGGAATCTGCATTCAGTTGCGAAAGCACTGGAGAAAGTAGGCGGAGAGGTTGAGCTTGTCTCAGATGCTGAGCAACTGAACAAGTATGAGCGTATCGTATTGCCTGGTGTGGGTGCTTTTCGTGATTGCATCGGAGCGCTGAAAGAGGGGGGCATGGATGAAGCATTGAAAGAGACGATTGCCGCAGGAACGCCCTTTCTTGGTATCTGTTTAGGTATGCAGGTGCTTATGGATATATCACACGAAAATGGTGATTATTCTGGCTTGAAACTGATTTCCGGAGCCGTAAATCCCTTTCCAGAATCGCACCCTGAACGCGGTTTTAAGATCCCTCATATGGGCTGGAATGATGTGATCCTGTCGAGCGAGCGGCCAGCGCATCCTGTGCTGATGCCACTGCAAGATGAGCAGGTTTATTATGTCCACGCCTACTATTGCGCGCCGGAAAATCCGCAAGATATGTTGGCAGCCTGTTCTTATGGAGATTACCCTTTTGCAGCCGCTGTAGGACACGACAATATGGTCGCTGTGCAATTTCACCCAGAGAAATCGCAGCGCGCTGGCATGGCGATGCTGGAAGCCTTTTTGCAGTGGAAGCCATAGTGTTACCTGATGACGTACAAATCTCAGCTATCTTCCGGTCTATTTAAAAGAAATGGAACGCACACCTTTTAACTAAAAATAGATAAGTGAAGTGTAAACTACGGCATCCCTTTTAAGATGGGACATCTGCAATGACAAAGATGATGTGATGCTTTCGGGGCATCCTTCATTATCCGGTTCACACATTAAGGCTTTTCTTAAGACGGAAAAGGCTTTGCCAAATAGTTGATTCCCTCACCCCAACCCTCTCCCGGAGGGAGAGGGAGCAAGAGCCTCAGCTTGCAAAAACGCCCCTGATAATCCGGCTTACGGAAGCTAAATAGGCATCTTCTAGTTGTGTAGAGCGTTAACTATTTTTTATGGCTGGTGAAGGATGCCGCTTTCGGTTATAGCATCTTTTATGCAACAAGCTGTTTGACCTCAATCTCATAGTCTCCCGACCTAAGGGCCACGGAAAGAATTAACTATCCCATTCTACTGGTCTATAAGCCCCTCTTCTGCGTTAAAGAATCAGCCACTTTTTAAAAGCAATATGACTACCTATCGCGCCCATTCAGGGCTTGCTTATGCGCCAAACTCTTCGCCTTGAAGACGAACTTCTAT
>JAUZRH010000036.1 GCA_030950555.1 Mariprofundus sp.
ACCCTCTCCCTCAGGGAGAGGGCTTGGGTGAGGGGATCAATAAAAAACGCCCATGATTCATCCGGCTTACGGAAGATGAAGATATATCTTTCAGTTGCGAGGTAACGTAAAGCGTTAACTATTTTTTATGGTTGGTGAAGGATGCCTTTTTTTTAAAAATCACCTTTTGATGATCGGCCCATCCTATTGGCAACATGTTTTTTGAAAAAAGTGTCAACTACTTTTGGGGTTATATGAAGGATGCCGAATCAAGGACGTTATTTATTGATCCCCTCACCCCTGTATTTCGACAGTCCACCCCTTACGATCGAGCAGTTACAGACTTGCTTATCTTGAAAGAGTCGGAGGTGCGGCTGTCGTATCGGCTAAGCTTTCAGCAGTTTTTCAACACTTTTCTTTGGCGTTTTGGCCAGTTTCTGAAGCAGCGAAAAGGGTATTGAACTGCGGCTACGGTGAGCGGCAATCTTATCTAGCATTGTCAGCCATAGTTGGCCTGCCATTTCTGAATCAAACAGAGCCCGATGAAAAGTGCCCTTAACGGGGATTTTCAGATGCTCTATTAACGTACCCAGCTGATGATTCGGTGCATCTTGATAAATCCTTCGAGCTACCAGCATCGAGCAAGCAAATGTACCTGCATAATCTCTTGATATCCGAGCTAATTCCGCATCCAGGAAGCGTTTATCGAAGGAAGCATTATGGGCAACCAAATTATGGTCACCTATAAAATCAGCGAATTCAGCCATCACCTCTGCACAGGGAGCAGCATTCTTGAGCATCGCATTGGTAATACCGGTATAACCAGCAATAAAAGCGTCAACCGGCTTGCCTGGATTCATCAACTGCTGAAATCGCTCTGTGACCACGCCCTTTTCAATCCGTACCGCACCAATTTCTATGGCACGATCTCCATAGTCAGGGGAGAGACCCGTCGTTTCAAAATCTAATACAACGACTGTATCTGCGTTGGACATCATAATAACTCCTTTTTGAGCTCGGGCGTAATGGGGTCGCATTCCGACGCTCCCACGTGGGAACGTCGGAATGCGAATACCACGAATTACGCACCGTTAAGAGCCACTTGTAAAACCCATGAGCGGCGATTGACTTCCCCACGCCGACGCATTTGTAGGTTAGGGCCACGGAAAGAATAAAGTATCCAGGTTATGCGCAGGATAGTTGTTGGATTCAAGGCGCCAAATCAAGCGCATAGCATGGCTATGTAACTGATTTGGCAACGCAGAATGCGGACTTATAGACCAGCAGAATTGGATGATTTATTCTTTCCGCGGCCCTTACGTTCAGCGCATGGAACAACCATACCCCCTCATTCTATCCTATAAATCCACTCGAAGTGGGATTGCCACTCATTCACTCAGAGTTTTGCAAGCAGCTCTTAATATTCAGCTTTCCGTTATTTTCATCGATAGCAATAGTAGAGCCGGGCAGCGCTTTGCCGCTGATCAAGAGGCGTGCAATCGGTGTTTCCACTTGTTGTTGAATAAAGCGTTTTAATGGTCTGGCGCCAAAGACCGAATCATATCCTTCTTTAGCCAACCAAAGTGCAGCCGCTGGCGTCAATGCTAGAGTCACCTGTTGAGTGGCTAGGCGCTGTTTCAATGCGGCAAGAAATAGCGTCGCAATAGTTGCCACATCTGCTTCACTGAGTGGCTTAAAAAGCACCGTATCATCCAAACGATTAAGAAACTCCGGACGGAAATGAGTATGGAGTGCAGCATCCACATGGGCACGTGCCGATTCAGAAATATTGCCATCTGCATCGATGCCGGTAAGTAGAAAATCACTGCCGATGTTACTGGTCATAATAATGATGGTATTAACAAAGCTGACCGTGCGCCCATGACTGTCGGTCAATCGGCCATCGTCGAGTAGCTGCAGTAGCACATTAAATACATCCGGATGTGCCTTCTCTACCTCATCAAAAAGCAGTACACAATAGGGCTTACGACGCACCGCTTCGGTAAGCTGGCCGCCATCTTCAAAACCAACATAGCCCGGAGGGGCGCCCACCAGCCGTGCAACCGTATGCTTCTCCATATACTCGGACATATCGATACGTACGATATTTTCATCGCTATCAAAGAGGGTACGCGCCAAGGTGCGTGCCAGCTCTGTTTTACCCACACCTGTCGGCCCCATAAAGAGAAATGAACCAATCGGCCGCTTCGGATCTTGAATACCAGCCCGTGCTCGCAGCACCGCATCCGCCACGACCTGCACCGCCTCATCCTGACCAACCACGCGCTCATGCAGTACCGAATCAAGTTTAAGCAGCTTCTCCCTTTCGCCCTCCATCAAGCGGGTGACGGGAATGGCAGTCCAACGTGCCACTACCTCGGCAATCTCCTCTTCATTCACCTCTTCGCGCAACATCGTTTTAGCGGATGTATCGGCTTCATTCATCGCCAACTGCTTCTCCAACGCTGGCAACGTGCCATAACGAAGCTCTGCCACCGTCTCCAACTCATAGTTACGCTCGGCCTGCTCAATCGCCAAGCGTACCTGCTCAATCTGTTCACGTAGCTGCTGTACTTCGCCTAACGCCCCTTTTTCACTATCCCACTGCGAGCGCATCGCATCACGCAATTCCTTCTGATCAGCCAACTCCCGCCTGAGCACTTTCAAGCGCTCAATACTGGCGGCATCCTTCTCTTTTTTCAGTGCCGTCTCTTCAATCTCCAGACGCATCACTTTGCGTGTTGCTTCATCCAGTTCTGCCGGCACCGAGTCCATCTCGGTGCGAATCGATGCACACGCCTCATCAATCAGATCAATCGCCTTATCGGGCAGAAAACGATCAGAGATATACCGATCCGAAAGAGTGGCCGCCGCTACAATGGCTGCATCGGCGATACGCACGCCATGATGCAATTCAAAACGCTCACGCAAACCGCGCAGTATAGAGACCGTATCCTCCACATCCGGCGCTTCCACCACAATCGGCTGAAATCGACGTTCCAAGGCAGCATCTTTCTCTATATAACGACGGTACTCATCGAGGGTTGTCGCACCAATACAGTGCAACTCACCACGCGCCAACATCGGCTTGAGCATGTTACCGGCATCGGCCGAGCCTTCCGTTTTGCCCGCCCCGACAATGGTATGTAACTCATCAATAAAGAGAATAATCCGCCCTTCGGCCTCTTTTATTTCCTTCAGCACCGCCTGCAAACGCTCTTCGAACTCACCACGGTATTTTGCTCCGGCCATCAGGGCTGTCATATCGAGTGAAAAGATCGTCCTATCTTTAAGCCCCTCCGGCACATCACCTGAGACAATCCGTTGCGCCAGCCCTTCGGCAATCGCCGTTTTACCCACACCCGGTTCACCAATCAAGACGGGATTATTCTTTGTTTTGCGGGATAAAATTCTCACCACCGAACGAATCTCGCTATCCCGGCCAATCACCGGATCAAGCTTACCACTGCGTGCCATGTCAACCAGATCAGAGCCATACTTTTTCAGGGCATCATACTGCCCTTCCGGATTATCGGTGGTAACGCGCTGATGACCACGTACAGCATCCAAGGCCTGCAGAAAACGCTCGCGACTAAGCCCTTGCTCCCGACAGATCCTGCCTGCTTCGGTTTTATCGCCCTCACCAATCAACGCCAACAGCAGATGTTCTACCGAGATATACTCATCTTTTAACTGTGTCGCCTCATCGCCCGCCTGCACCAACAACTGCTGTAGACGCTGAGTGATATAGACTTTATCCGCTTCGACAGCACCACCTTGTACTTTCGCGCGTTTCGCCAGCGCCTGTTGCAACTGCGCTTGTAAAAGTGGTAACGATAACCCTGCCTGCTGCAGTAAACGCGCTGCCAAGCCATGCTCCTGAGCCAACAGCTCCACAAAGAGATGCTCACCATCTACTTCCTGGTGTGATAGTCGCAGCGCCAGATTTTGACTAGAAGCCAGTGCTTCATTTACTTTCTGTGTCAAACGGCTTGTATCCATAGCTTTACTCCTTGGAGCCACTTGTAAAACCCCATGAGCGGCGATTGACTTCCCCACTCAGAGTTTTGCAAGTAGCTCCTTGCTATAGTTTATAAGGCTTACGCCCAGTGAATCCAAGTCTTAGGGCCACGGAAAGAATAAAGTATCCAGGTTATGCGCAGGATAGTTGTTGGATTCAAGGCGCCAATTCAAGCGCATAAGCAAGCCCTGAATGGGCGCGATAGCCTACTGCCTTTAGTAGTAACTCTGTGACAACGCAGAATGCGGACTTATAGACCAGCACGTGGATGATTTATTCTTTCCGCGGCCCTTACACATAGGAGCCAATTGCAAAACTCGTGAGCGGCGATCGGCGGCCCCACTTTGGCCCAACCCGCGCTGTTGTTCGCTCCATGGAACCACCATGCACCTCATTCCACCTCAAAATGGACTTAAAGTGGGATTGCAGCTCATCCACCCAGAGTTTTGCAATTGGCTCATAGGCACAAATCACAACTCAGCTAGCCAGAGTGTCTACGGACTTCGATTACCCTGAACATAGTAACGGGTTTTGACAATGCCTCAAATGACAGTCTTATCCACTTTGCGCTGATGTCGGGCCAACACTGCAAGAAGATCACCATAGCGGTAAGGCTTCTGTACAAAAATAGCCCCTTGAGACGTCATTTTCTCAATTTCCAGCTCCTCACTATAGCCGCTGCTTATAATCACAGGAATGCCCGGATACTTCTCTCTCACTCTGACAAACACTTCATAACCATTCATCCCAAGCATGCTGTAATCCAACAATAGCAATGTTATCTGCTCTGCATGTTGCTCTAAGATCGTAAGAGCCTGTTGACCACCAGCCGCAACCAGCACGGACAAACCGGCCTTCTCCAGTATTTGCCCTGCCACTTCACGTACCATCGGCTCGTCATCAACAACTAATACCATGCCACTAAGCTGGAAATTCTCCGAAGCTACCTGAACGGTGCCATTGACCACGGCTAAAGGAGCGACAGGGAAGAAGAGTTGAAAGCAGCTACCTTGACCAATCACTGTAGAAACTGATACCGCCCCCCCAGCACTTCGCATCACTCCGGCCACGGCTGCCAAGCCCAAGCCAGAACCTTGCTCTTTGGTCGAATAAAAAGGTTCAAACACTTCAGACTGAACGGCACGCGTCATACCACAGCCATTATCACTGACCTCAAGCACCACAAACTGACCATCTTTGTCCACATTATGAATTGGACAGTGATCAAAAAATGA
Source organism: Mariprofundus sp. (assembly GCA_030950555.1). Lineage (GTDB taxonomy): Bacteria > Pseudomonadota > Zetaproteobacteria > Mariprofundales > Mariprofundaceae > Mariprofundus. The sequence goes on from JAUZRH010000036.1 coordinate 5,236, forward strand.
ACTTTGATAGCTCGCTACACGTGTCGAAATTTGGATCTCACCTGCCACCTGCGGATCTATAGCATCGGAGGCGTTGACCAGCAAATTCACCAGCAATTGTTGCAACTGCGTGGGATCAACCTCTATCAAGGGCATCACTTCAGCCAGGTTTAATTGCAACTTCGCCTTGTCAGCCACGGCTGCCCCCAACATACGTTGAACCTCTTCAACGAGGCTATTCACTTCAACAGCTTGACGCCGCCACCCTCCTTTGCCAGAGAAAGCCAATAACTGGCGCACCAGTTCCGCACCTCGCTTAGAGGAGAGTAGAATTCCATCCAGATATGTCGTCACTGGTTTATTTTTAGCCTCATCGAGCAGCGCCAACTCTGCATTTCCCATCACACCAACCAATAAATTATTAAAATCATGCGCAACACCCGCAGCTAGCACGCCGGCACTCTCTTGACGTTGCATCACGGCCATTTTATCATACATTAGCGTCTGTTTCTGCGCATATTCTGTTATTTTCCGCTCATAATGTTCTATCAAATATTGAAAGGCTGTAGCAACTAGCATCATAAAAAGATAAATAACCACAGCATTCGCTAGCATATCGATAAAAGGTGTTTGCACGCCCGAAGCCAAGAGCCACAAACACTCTCCTACGACCAGTATCAGAAAAAAACAGGACCAGAGAAACCCTTCCCGGCAACCAAAAAAATAGAAGCATAATAAGGACCCAACCGGTAACCAGAGTAGAAAGCTAGGCATCACCACCAGTTCCTGCGGAATCGAAGGGATAAATGAGAGCATAAACAGCAGCAAGCCAATGCGCGCGGGCGCGGTTGCATCTGTACTAGCTCTGGCCCAGAAGAAAAGCGGCACTAGCGCCACAATCATCAGGAAGTCCTGCGGCAAAGATGTCATCAAACCACTATGCCAATCAAGCCAAGCACAGATTAAACCTGCTAGGCAACCGCCAGCTGATCCGACAAGAAAGACCGTCCGTTTAAGCTCCCTACCTGCATCCATAAAGCCACTTTGAAGGTGATCATGACTCATTTCACGGCCTCGCCAGTTCTACTACGATCACTGACACATGTGCTGTCGATAGGGGATTGGAGTTGGCGATTTCGACAATGAGATCATCCAAAGCAACTCGATTATCAAAACGCGCATGAAATTCATGGTTACCTATATGATAGCTACGCAACTGAGCTAGGGTGGTTTCAAGTTCTTCATGTACACGTGCCATGCGAAAAGTTAAGGGACCCACGCTATCTGAGACTAAGGTCACCTCATACAGACCGACCCTGTTTGGCATATTAAAAAATTCACGTGACTCTTGGAAAGGAGGAACATTGGCATCGCGATAATAGAGGTAGGCCTTATCTACCGCCTGCGCTGACGGAGCACCTAACAGTAGCAGCGCCATCAGCCAATAGTGCCTCCCATTCATATATTATCATCCACTTCAATATCATACTTATCACAAAGATAACGCATTTTATCTTTCGCACGATCGGCAAAGCCCAACCAACGCCCTGCCCGTACTTTGATATGCTGGTTACGTGCCAGTGCTTCTTCAACCAGTTGTCGTTCAAATTCAGCTACCGCTTTCTCCGCTCGAATGCCACTCTCCGGCAGCTGTTGTAGCCACTGCTGTAGCAGATCAATGGCATCATTCACCGCTTGTGGCCCGCTTAATGAAGGGATCGACTCAACCGCACTACCACTAGAGAGCACCACCGCACGCTCAATGACATTTTCCAACTCGCGCACGTTGCCCGGCCAGCTATAACGCTCTAACTGCTCCAACATCGCTTCGCCAAAGGGGTCTATGCGTTTACCACACGTTGCCGCCTTGCGCAGCAGAATCGCATCAGCCAACACAGCCATATCTTCAATATGCTCACGCAGCGGTAGAATCTCAATCTCCACCACATGAATTCGATAATAGAGATCATCCCGAAACAGCCCTTCGCTAACCCGCTGTTCCAGATTTTCACGCGTAGAGCAGATCAAGCGCACATCCGAACGAATCATCGCCTCGCCCCCCAACCGTGAAAACTCGCCAGACTCCAACACCCTGAGCAACTTCGCTTGCACCGGCAATGGCAGCTCCGCCACCTCATCGAGAAAGAGTGTGCCGCCACCAGCTCGCTCAAACCAACCGAGTTTACGTTTACCCGCACCGGCAAAAGCTCCTTTTTCATAACCAAACAGCTCTGACTCCAGCAATAACTCATTCATCGCCGCGCAATTAATGGCAATAAACGGCTGCTCACGCCTAAGCGAAGCCTGATGCAACTTACGGGCAACCAACTCCTTCCCCGTGCCGGTTTCACCGCGGATCAACACCGTGGAGGGGGCGGTGGCTACCTGAGTAATCATCGCCCTTAAAGCCTGCATCACCACCGATTCGCCGAGCAGATCACTATTCACCCGTGTTTCGAGTGCTCGCTGCATCTCCAACTCACGCATCAATTGGAAATGAACTTCCAAGCTACGGTCAATGGTATTTTTCACTAGATCCGGATCAAATGGTTTACCGAAAAAATCCTGCGCCCCCATCTCCAGCGCCCGCTGCGATAGGGCTCGCTCATCATGGCCGGTAATAACAACCACCGGCGTATCCGGACTTTCACAGCGCAATTTTTTCAAATAGCCCATACCAATTTCCGGATTATCTGGCTCCGGTGGCAGGGCAAGATCGAGCACAACCAGATCGACCCGGTTGTCAGAGAGCGCAATATCCGCCGCTTCAAGATCACCCGCCTCCAGAATAGTGTAATCATCTTTAAGCAGTAGCTTCAAATTCAAACGATTGATATCATTATCATCCACAACCAACACTGTGCGCTTCATCCCGCCACCTCCACCCCATCACTCACCGGCCATAGTGGCAGTTTCACCCGAAATGTCGAACCCTTCCCTTCACCATCACTCTCAGCCTCAATAGAACCACCATGTGCCTCCACAATGCGCCGGCTCAAATAGAGGCCGATTCCCAAACCATTACTCTTACTGGTGGCAAAAAGATGAAATAGCTGCTGTTTGATAAAGGCCTCATGCATCCCTATCCCTTGATCAACCACCTCGATCTGCCCCATCATTTGCCCATCCAGCGCCGAGGCAACCAGCGTGGTGTGCACACGAATAGTCCCCTGCCCTTGCATCGACTGCACAGCATTATCAAAGAGATTTTCAATAACACCCTGCAAAAGATCGGCATCACCAGCTAGTGCGGGCAGAGGCTGCAGCGGCGCATCAATGATCATCGCCTCCGGCCACAAACGATCACGAATAGTCTGTGCGAGCATGGTGGCGATATCTAATGGTGCCAACTGAGGATCTACCGGCACATTCGGATCAGACAAGCGCTGCATTAACGTCTGCATGCGCCCTGTCACTTTACGGATAGCCACCAGCATGCGTTGCACGTCATCATCATCGAGTTTACCTGAACCTAAATGATGCGCTAAAAAGGAGAGGTCATGCAGTCTATTTTTCAGATCATGGGAATGAAGCTGCTTGGTTACCCGAGATAGGGAATCTAAGCGTACGGCTTCCGCCTGTTGATGGGTGAGACGTGCATGCTCCAGACTCATCGCCGCAAACCGCCCGAGCAGATCCAGACTATCCCGCTCCTCAGCATCTATCGGCGCGCCATCAACACGCGGCCCCAGCCATAACCAAGCTTGCCCACAAGAGGATGGTAGTGGCAGTGCCACTGAGTAATCCGAATGCCCCTTCAGCGTATCTGCGGCATGGGTTCGCGGTGCATTAATCGGATAGGAGGACCATTCGCCATCAGGCAACGAACGCTCATCAAGAGCGGCATAACGACGATGGCTTGCTTTGCAGATACGCTCCAACAGAGCACGTTCAATATCCTGTTCTGGCAGCTGGGCAAGATCGCCTGCACCCAACTGACGAATGGCTGCAAGCGTATCGAGCTGACTACGAAAGAAGATACTATCCAACCCTCTCTGCATAGCTAACACCAAGGGGGCAAAGCCAAAAGCCGCCACGATCGCGGCAATCACCATTGACCACACCGAGACAGGTACATCTGTGAGTAGATAAACTAGTGACTCAGCCACCATCAACACCAAGGTAAATAGCGCAACAGCCACCAGTGTAGCACTCAGATAAGCAAACGAATGCACCATACGCCTGAAGTCAAACATCAGCCGTAGTGATGCAAGCTTCTGTTCAGTGATCCTGAATCTCCAGCAGCGCATCCTCATTGAAAAAGCTCAACATCACCTCGCGCAACAAGGGCAAAGAGTCACCCTGCAAAGCTAACAGCGGTAAGCGTATATCCCCCCGCATCCAACCCAACAGGTAACAAGCTGCTTTCACTGGAATGGGATTAGATTGCATAAACATCACCTGATTAAGCTTACGCAGACTAAACTGTACATTTCTCGCCGCTAATAACTGTCCCTCAGCCATCGCACAGGTCAGCTCTTTCATGATATCAGGCACAATATTGGAAACCACCGAAATCACCCCGTGGCCACCGAGGGCCATAAATGGCAGCACCGTTGCATCATCACCCGCATAAAATTCAAGTCGCCCATCGCTTGCAGCAATGCTATGCACTAGCTGCTCCATATTGGCCGTAGCATCTTTAACACCTACGATATTCGATATGTGTGATAAACGACCAACCGTCTCAGGCGAGATATTTGAATTGGTACGTCCAGGGACGTTGTAAATAAGCTGTGGTAGATGCACGGCATCGGCCACAGCCTTATAGTGGTGGTAAATTCCATCTTGCGTTGGTTTATTATAATAGGGTGAAATTAATAGTGCCGCATCAGCACCCAATAGTTTGGCCGCTTGCGTCAAGGCAATCGATTCAGCCGTATTATTACTGCCTGTACCGGCAATCACCGGAACACGCCCGGCCACCTGCGCCACAGCAATCCTGATCAACTCTTTATGCTCATCAAATGAGAGGGTTGCAGCCTCCCCTGTTGTACCGGCTGGCACTACGCCATCAACACCTGCCTCAACTTGTCGTTCCAGATGAGCACGAAATGCTTCTTCATCTATTTTTCCCTCTGCAAAAGGTGTAACCAATGCAGTCATCGTACCATGAAACATGCATGCCTCCGTGATCGTGCCAGAGCCTATGTTCGCCAGCTCCTTGGCTGAACTATAACCACAACGCGCATTCGAGAAAGTGTATATATTTTTAACCGCTTCCAGCCATCACTCAAAAGCAGTATAAATCAGCAAAATGCATCGCCGCTTATCATGCAAAAGAGATAAGCATTTGACCCTATCACCTATTTCATTGATGCTTAGGGCATTCTATTTCAATCCGGCGGCTAAATGAGTAATTCAAAAGATCTTCATAATAAGGCGCTGCAAGCGCTTTTAGCGGGCAATGATGCGCAAGCACTGCAGTTATTCATTCAACTTCACGAACAACAACCCGATGACCTGCGCCTATTCACCAAGGTGGCCGACCTGCGTAGAAAAATGGGTGATAGTGCGGCGGCTGTAAAAGATTATATTGATATTGCCAATGCCTACAGTGCTACAGGCTATGCTGTTCAGGCCATTGCCATTAATAAAATCATTTTACGCATTGACCCCTCAAACACTTTCATCATGAATAATCTTCAGACGCTGTCAGAAGAGCGTGATTTTGGCTTTGATGACGATACTTTTCGCCCTAGCATCGAGAAAAAAGATGATCCAGAAGAAAATATTCACGCCGGCTTAAGCGACACCCCACTCCTATCCAGCATGCAAGGAGAGCAGCTAAACTCTTTTATCAATTCACTACAGCTTCGCCACATTAACGGTGGTGAGAAGATTTATCAGGCTGGTGACGATGGTACATATCTTTACCTCATTGGCATGGGAGAAGCTTCACTACACACCATCGATATACAGGGGCAAGATAAAATATTTTCTCGTTTGACCGAAGGTGATTTTTTTGGTGAAAGAGCATTTATGTCTCGTCTTACACAAACATGTGATGCCGTTGCTGAAACAGACTGTAATCTGCTACTCATAGATAGAGCCACTTTTGACGACTGGGTAGAAAAATTCCCTGAAATGAGCGCAACCGTTGAAACTTTTTATCGCCAGCGCGTTTTAGCCAGAATCTTAGCCATGACACCTGTCTTTGAAGGCGTACCCAGTTATGCCCGAGCCGCATTAGCTGATCAATTTACACTACGCAGTTTTGATGATGGTGAGATGATTCTGCAACAGGGCGACATTGGTGACACCTTTTACCTGATCCGTTCCGGCCTTGTAACGCTCAAAGTATCCAACCCACTCGGCGAAACCATTTTTTCCAAAACCATTCGTGAGGGGGATTTTGTAGGGGAAGTTGCTCTACTTTCAGGACGCCCCCGCACAGCCAGTATTTACGCCCAAGGAAAAGTGGAACTGATGGAACTAAGTCGCAGTAATTTTGAGCAGATCACAGAGCAGTACAGTAGCGTCAAAAGTGTTGTTGAAGAGTATATTCGCAAACGCGCCCAAGAGACCATCACAGCACTACGTCAACAGTCCAAAAGCAGTTAAGGGCCGCGGAAAGAATAAATCATCCAATTCTGCTGGTCTATAAGTCCGCATTCTGCGTTGCCAAATCAGTTACATAGCCCTGCTATGCGCTTGATTTGGCGCCTTGAATCCAA
>JAUZRH010000037.1 GCA_030950555.1 Mariprofundus sp.
CAGGTTATGCGCAGGATAGAAGTTTGGATTCAAGGCGCCAAATCAAGCGCATAGCAGGGCTATGTAACTGATTTGGCAACGCAGAATGCGGACTTATAGACCAGCAGAATTGGATGATTTATTCTTTCCGCGGCCCTTAACACTGCGTACTGTGGGATCAAAGAATTGCGGGGCTAAAGCCGCAGCCCGAAGATGCTGATAAATAAGCGCTGCTGGTTGATGATGGGCTGATTGAGATAGGCATTTTGGCTTGTAGAGGTGATGATGCAACAGATGTTAAATAAAATATTATTACCCACTATTTTGTTGGTGCTTGGGTATGGTTTTTGGCTCAGTCCTGATTTTAAGGTGATCTGTTCGGGTGTGGCTATTTTTCTATTTGGCATGCTTGCGCTTGAACAGGGTTTTGCCTCTTTTACAGGTGGAACACTGGAGAAGATCCTTAAAAAAACGACAAATAAGTTATGGAAGAGCCTTAGTTTTGGTGTTTTGACGACGACGATGATGCAGTCGAGTTCTTTGGTGAGTGTGATTGCCATCTCATTTTTAGGCGCAGGCTTCATCGGCTTGGCTGAGGGTATCGGTATCATCTTTGGAGCAAATTTAGGCACAACAACGGGCGCTTGGCTGGTGGCTGGTTTTGGCCTGAAAGTGAAAATTTCAGCGTATGCGATGCCGATGCTTGTTTTTGGTGTGATTCTGGTCTTTCAAAAAGCACGTTCGTTGAAAGGGATTGGTTATGTACTGACGGGTCTTGGTTTCCTGTTTTTGGGTATCCACTATATGAAAGAGGGCTTTGAAGCCTTTAAAGGCACGCTTGATCTGGCTCAATATGCGGTTGCAGGACTTCCCGGACTGTTTCTTTTTAGCCTTATAGGTGTAGTTGCCACGGTGGTGATGCAGTCGAGTCATGCGACCTTGGTGTTGATTATTACGGCTTTGGCAGCCCAACAAGTGACCTACGAAAATGCCCTAGCTCTGGCAATCGGTGCTAATATAGGAACCACCATCACGGCTATTTTAGGATCACTGAGTTCTAATGAGCAGGGGAGGCGCTTGGCTGGGGCGCATCTGCTCTTTAATGGGGTGACTGGTCTGATTGCTATTGTGTTTATGTATCCTCTCATGACAGCGGTGGAGTCGATTAGTCTGTTTGTTGGTATAAACGAGACGGATTATATGCTCAAACTGGCGGTTTTTCATACGCTGTTTAATGTCATTGGTATTGTTGTGATGGTGCCATTTATTGGTCGGATGGTGAAGTTGTTGGAGCGCCTGATTAAAGCGGCACCGGATCACTTTGCTAAGCCGAAATATCTGAATGCTTCAGCGTTGGAATTTGGAGATACCGCTATTGAAGCGCTGCGCCTAGAGACACTGCGGATTTATGCGAAGGGTGCGGATGTGATTGCGCGAGGGCTATCACTTGAGAAGAGTGATATTTTTTCCGATGAAAAGTTGAAGCAGGTGATTAAAAAACGGGCTAGAGGTATGGATTTTGATGTTGAATATGCCTACGACCATTATATCAAGAGCCTTTATGGGGCGGTGCTGCAGTTTATCAATCGCATGCCACTAGATAATACAAGTGCGCAGCAGTTGGATAATATTCGCTACTGTAATCAGTCGATTGTCTTAACGCTCAAGGAGGTGAAACATCTGCAGAAAAATATGCACAATTTTATCACCTCGACAAACCCACATCTGCGCAAAGAGTATAATCGCATTCGTCGGCGTATTGCCAAGGTATTGCGACGGTTGGAAAAAATTAGAAATATGGATGAGCCGGCAATCACCCATGAAGATCTCTATCAGCAGTTGGAATTGAATAGTGATGAATTACACCGGCGCATTGATGAGATGATTCGTCGTGAGCAAATTAGCGCGGCGATGGCCATCTCTCTGATGAATGATAGTAAGTATGCTTCAACGATTATTCATAATCTCATCGAGATTAATCGACGACTCATACAGCCTCGAACACAGCTCAGGTAGTCATTAAAATATGCCCCTCCACAGCGCGACAATGGTGGGGCTATTTACAGGCCTTAACTTTCTATATTGCTGGTGACTAAGGCTGAGGCTGTTTCATGGTCAATATGCCGGACATCATGGCCCTGAACCATGTAGATCACCATCTCTGCAATATTGACAGCATGATCGCCAATACGCTCTAAGTTTTTGCCTATGGAATAGGCCATCAGTCCGGCGCTAATCTTACGATGATCTTCTAGCATATAGGTCAGGTTTTCACGCTGAATTCTTTGAAACATACCATTGATACTTTTTTCATTCTCAATAATGGAGAGAGCCAGTAGCACATCGCCACGGGCAAAACAATCGAGGGCTTTTTTAAGTTGGGCCGTGGCTTTAAGCGCTAGCTCTTCGAGTGATTCGAGGTGCGTGAGTGGGGTTTCCTGACTCTTAAGCATAGCCTCAGCAATACCTTCAGCCATATCGCCGGTACGTTCCAGATCGGTAACGATTTTGATGGTGGATATAATAAAACGAAGATCACTGGCGGCGGGTTGACGTAGCGCCAAGATATTGCGCGTCATCTGATCGATATCGCGTTCTAACTGGTTGATCTTGTCATCACGTTCAATCACTTTGCGCGCCCGTTTAGGATCATGCTCTAACAGAGCCTTCATGGAGCGGCGAACGGCCTTTTCTACCATCCCACCCATCGACAGAACAGTTGCTTTTAGTTCATTTAGTTCATCTTCAAAGCGTCTTACGGTGTGATCCTTCATCTGTTTCTCCATCAACCAAAGCGGCCGGTGATATAATCTTCTGTTTTCTGATGTGTTGGGGCTGTGAAAATCTGCTGAGTTTCACCAAATTCCATAAGGTCGCCCAGATAAAAATAGGCCGTGTAATCTGAAACTCGGGCTGCTTGCTGCATATTATGGGTGACGATGACAATGGTGTAATCATTTTTGAGTTCATCCATTAACTCTTCAATCTTGGCTGTGGCGATGGGGTCAAGGGCTGAGCAAGGCTCATCCATCAGGATAACATCTGGCTGTACTGCAATGGTGCGTGCAATACATAAACGCTGTTGTTGGCCACCGGAGAGGGCCGTGCCCGGCTGCTGTAGCTTATCTTTTACTTCATTCCAGATGCTGGCTTTTTTCAGCGAAGTTTCGACTAACTCGTCCATATCAGGGCCATCGGTAACCAAGCCGTGGATGCGTGGCGCATAAGCCACATTTTCATAGATGCTCTTAGGGAATGGGTTTGGCTTCTGAAACACCATGCCAACATGGGTGCGCAGTTGCACCACATCCACTTCAGGTGCATAGATATCACTGCCTTCGAGTAGCATCTGTCCCTCAATACGGCACGATGCGATGCGATCATTCATGCGATTCATACAGCGCAAGAAGGTTGACTTACCACAGCCCGAAGGGCCGATAAAGGCTGTGACTTTGTCGCTATAGACATCTAAATTGATGCCATGTAGCGCCTCAAAATCGCCGTACCATAATTTAAGGTCACGGATCTTCATTTTTGTTTGCATTTCAGTGTCCATGTTTCCTCACCAGTTTTTCTCAGATCGGTTTCTCAATTTAACGGCTAATGCATTCAGACTTAATAGCACCGTCAGTAATACCATAATACCAGCTGCTGTTCGTTCACTGTAGCCACGCATTGATTCTGTTGACCAGGTATAAATCTGCGCCGGAAGTACTGTTGTAGCTTCAAGAATGGAGCCTGGGGCATCGGGAATGTAGGCCATCATGCCAACAATAATCAACGGAGCCGTTTCACCCATAGCTTGTGCCAAGCCAATAATAGAACCTGTGAGAATGCCCGGCATGGCCAGTGGTAGCACATGATGCCATGCAACTTGTAAGCTGGATGCGCCAAGACCGAAGGCTGCTTCTCTAATGGATTCAGGTACAGCTCGGAGGGCTGCACGCGTAGCAATAATAATCAGCGGTAGGGTCATCAGTGCCAGCGTTAAGCCACCTGCAAGGGCGGATGAACGTGGCACGCCCATAAAGTTGATAAAGATAGCTAAGCCCAACAAACCATATAAAATAGAGGGGATCGCGGCTAGATTATTGATGTTTACCTCAACGAGTCGGGTGAAGGTGTTATCTGTGGCAAACTCTTCAAGATAGATGGCTGTCATCACGCCAATAGGTACGGCAACGAGCATGGTGATCAGTAGCGTGAATAGTGACCCTATCGCTGCAGCCAGGATGCCTGCACTCTCGGGTAGCTTGGAATCACCTGATTGGAAGAAGGCCCAGTTGAAAACATCTCTCACTTTGCCCTGTTGCTGCATCTTATCGACTATTTTTCGATATTTGTTTTTCAAGCCGTGTCCATCATGGCCTTTAAGATATTGATCGACGCGACTATCAGCAGCAATCCAAAGCTCTTCCTCTGTGCCTATAAGGGCAGGATTAGCTTCGATTTTCATGGGTAGAGAGCGTAACCAAGAACGACCGACTATGCGGCTAAGCTTGTGATCAATGGCTTTGTTATAGTTGCTTTTTACCGCTTCTGTATAGTGCACTTTTACAAGTACTTCCGTGAGATGAAAAGCGGGTAGTGCCTGACCGATGATATCGATAAAAAAGATAACCAAGAAACCGAGTGCTAATGATACTGCCGCTAGGCCATAGAAGTGAAATCGGGCATCCGCACGTTCACGTTTCCGTTTGCGGGGATGGACACCTTGGTGTAGGAAATTATCTGCTTTATTATGCATAACGCTGCCTGAATTTCCGAACCACCATGGCCGAAATTATATTTAGTATAAGAGTAAGAGTGAGTAGCACCAAACCTAAGGCGAATGCTGAAAGGGTGAAGGCGGAGTCAAACTCCTGATCACCAGTAAGTGCTTCGACAATTTTTACCGTTACCGTGGTCATGCCTTCAAGTGGGTTGGCGGTGAGGTTGGGGCGTAAACCTGCCGCCATCACCACGATCATTGTTTCACCAATAGCACGGGATACGGCCAGCAGAAATGCCGATACGATGCCGGGGAATGCGGCTGGCAGTACAATATGACGAATGGTTTCAGCCTTAGTGGTGCCTAACGCCAAAGCGCCATCGCGTAGCTCTTGTGGAACAGCTCGAATGACATCATCAGAGAGTGATGACATAAAAGGGATAATCATCACACCCATGATCAAGCCAGGAGCCAGTGCATTGGTGTAGTCTGCCTCTAAGCCCATAGCGTGAGCAACATTTACAATAAAGGGACTCACTGTGATCGCAGCAAAAAAACCATATACCACTGTTGGGATACCGGCTAAAATCTCCAGTAGTGGTTTTAGTCGGCCACGATTATTGTGGCTGGCATATTCTGACATATAGATCGCAGCGAACAGACCAATAGGTACAGCTACCAACATGGCAATCAGTGTGATCATAAAGGTACCGGCAAAAATAGGTAGAGAACCAAACAGCGGTGGCGCAACACCTTCGCCTCCACGACCTGCACCAATGAGGAAAGCGGTGTCTGGTTGCCACTTGGTGCCTGTGATGAAGTCCCAAATTGGAATTACTTGAAAGAAGCGAATAGATTCAAATACGACGGAGAGCACAATGCCGATAGTGGTTAAGATAGAGATAGTGGCAGCAGTCAATAGCAGGGATCGCATTACTTTTTCCACGGCTTGACGGGCGCGGAAATCTGCCTGCATATGGGTTAGTGAAAACCACAGGCCAGCCATGCCAAGTATCAATGCGGTGGCTAACAGTATCGGGCCAGGTATTTGGTAGATGTGAAACATCTGCAAGATGCTACATAGCAGTGCAACCGCCATGGCAGGCAGTGCTAGCCAGATGAGTGAGTACCAACCAAAAAAGCTAGGACGCGAGTGAAATCGGGCGGTGTGGGCGGATTCAGCGGCTATTGCCTTGCTTTGCGCCAGCCAGTAAGCAAAGCCTGCAAGGGGTATGAGTCCGCCAAAAAACCAGAGAAATAGATCAGCTGTGGTCATGGGGTGTGTATTTCTCCATAGGTGTGATTATTTTATAGCTGAGAATGCTAGCACGCGATTAAGTCATATCCATGACCGGAGACAATCCACCATTGCAGCGTGTTATTGAGAGGTGTGGATTCCCGCCCCACGCCTGCGCGGGAATGACGAGAAAAGACAATTCGCGTTTGAATCACTATAACGATGCTTCGGTAAACAAGGTGTGTTGTTGTTCCTGAGCTTGTCGAAGCATCGTGATAGGGTTTAAAGGCAGAGAGAGCGGCCGCTAACGACCACTCTTTCTGCTGTTTAAAAGACTTACTTTGTCTTAAAGTCGCTAGGGGTTAAGCGCTTCAGAGATTTCAAGTTTGCACGATACTGGTCACGCAGTGCTTTTGGCTGCGGAATAAGACCAATCTCAGCACACTCACCGTCATCACCAACCATCTGCTCGCTCATGAAAAGGTTAGCATAGGCAATCATGCCTTTAACCTTTTTGATGTGAGACTGTTTGATGTAAAAGTAGAGTGAACGGGAAAGCTTATAAGAACCATCCTGAACAGCCGCTGGAGATGGTGCAACGCCTTCGATGGTTGCAGCGCCAATGCTGTCACTGTTTTCTGCTAGATAGCTATAGCCGAAGATGCCGAGTGCCTGTGTATCCTTAGCCAGTTTCTTAACAATCAGGTTGTCATTTTCGCCACTTGGAACATAAACGCCGTCCTGACGGATTTCATGGAACTTCTTATACTTCTTGTTTTTTACTTTATCTGCATGATACAGATCAGTATAAGCCGCCATGTGCTTGGTAACGCCTTTGAGAATCATATCTTCAAATGCATCACGCGTACCGGATGATGTTGGTGGGCCATAAATAGTGATTTTACGGTGTGGCAACTTAGCGTTGATCTCATTCCAGTAGTGATATGAATTCTTAACCAGAGATTTGCCATCAGCACTAGGTACTTCAGCAGCAACAGCCAGCATCAGCTCTTTACGTGTAAGATTGATTGGTGCGGTGTTTTTAGCCTGAGCAATCGCAATGCCGTCATAGCCGACAACCATCTCGGTGATGTATTTTACGCCATTCTTCTGGCACTTCTTAAACTCTTTAGCTTTCATGCGACGTGATGCGTTGGTGAAGTCTGGTGTATCGAGACCATTACCAGCGCAAAACAGTTTCATGCCGCCGCCTGAACCGGTAGACTCAACTACAGGTGTTTTGATTCTGGTAGTAGAACCCAGTGCTTCAGCGGTGTAGCTGGAGAACGGGTAGACGGTTGATGAACCGACGATTTTGATCTGATCGCGAGCCTGAGCTGAGCCGGCAGCAACGAGCATCAATGCAGCGGTAAGAATAATCTTCTTTTTCATGCTTATCTCCTTGATTTTATTTGGCTTAAAAAGAGAAGGCCGGGGCAAGCCC
>JAUZRH010000038.1 GCA_030950555.1 Mariprofundus sp.
AAGGCTTTGCCAAATAGTCGATTCCCTCACCCCAACCCTCTCCCGGAGGGAGAGGGTTGGGGTGAGGGCGCAAATGCACTGTGACGTGAGCAATACCCTCTCCCTCAGGGAGAGGGCTTGGGTGAGGGGATCAATAAAAAAACGCCCATGATTAAAACAACTTAAGGAGGATGAAGGCATATCTTTCAGCTGTGAGGTAAGGGCCACGGAAAGAATAAAGTATCCAGGTTATGCGCAGGATGGTTGTTGGATTCAAGGCGCCAAATCAAGCGCATAAGCAAGTCCTGAATGGGCGCGATAGCCTACTGCCTTTAGTAGTAACTCTGTGGCAACGCAGAATGCGGACTTATAGACCAGCACGTGGATGATTTATTCTTTCCGCGGCCCTAACGTCAATCGTCAACTACTTTTGGGGTTATATGAAGGATGCCAGATATTTGTCGGATTCAAGGCGTAGAATAAGGCGCATAAGCTAGCCTTGAATAGGCACGATAGACTACTGCCTTTCATTGTAACTGATGCTACAACGAAGAATGCGGGCTTATGGATGATTTATTCTTTCCGTGGCTCTAAGAGTGCTGGAAAAAGTTGTCGGCTTGTTGTTGGGTGGTATCCATGGCTAGTTGAACTCGTTCAATAGATGTTTCAAGCGTATCTTCCGCTGATAGCGTAAGCAGATCACCCATAACAAACACGCCCCGGGAGAATGGCCTAGGGATATAAAAACGGTCCCATGATTTGGCTCGCCAATGATGTTCACTGGCATAGCAGAGCGGTTGAATTGGCAGACCCGACTTCATCGCTAATTGAACCGTGCCTTTTTGTACGACTTCACGTGGGCCTTTTGGTCCATCAGGGGTAATCGCTAGGTGGCGCTTTTCAGCCTTTACAGCCCGTAACATTTTCAGCATCGCCCGCGCACCACCACGCGTTGTTGAGCCACGAATGACAATATTCGCCTTACTCAGCAGTTGGATCGCATCGGCAATAAAGCCACCGTCACGATGTTCAGAAATTAACATATAACCATGCCAATTATCACTCGAAATGCGCGACATCATCAGTAGCCGCGCATGCCAGCAGGCGTAGATATAACGCGTGGAATCTGTTGAACGATAAGGCACTCCCACAACGTGCCAGCGAATACTCCAATTCAGAAATAGATAGATATACTTAATAAACCTGGGAACCAACCATCGAATCAGCCGCTCTTTCAACGAGGATGCTCTTCTTGGCTTAGCGGCTGCGCTTCAAACTGCAGATGGTAGAGTTCTGAATAGATACCACCACGGGCCAATAGTTCATCATGACAACCAATTTGGGAGACTCGCCCCTCTTCAAGCACGACAATTCTATCTGCATTACGAATCGTTGAGAGTCGGTGGGCAATAACAATGGCGGTACGTCCTTGCATCAAACGCTCGATTGCCTGCTGCACCAATCGTTCAGACTCCGTATCCAAAGCACTCGTTGCCTCATCCAAAATCAAAATCGGTGCATTTTTAAGCAGTGCACGCGCCAGTGACAGGCGTTGGCGCTGACCTCCAGAGAGAATCACCCCTCGCTCACCGACCATCGTATGATAACCCTGAGGTAGTTTGATAATAAACTCATGCGCATTAGCCGCTTTAGCAATCTCTTCAACACGATCCAGATCAATATTATCATGGCCATAAGCGATATTATTCAGCACCGTATCATTAAAAAGAATAATCTCTTGGGTGACAAGAGCAATCTGACTACGCAGTGACTGCTGACTTAGTTCCCGCAGATCCACACCATCCATCTGCACCGAGCCACTACTAACATCCATAAAACGTGGCAACAAATTCACCAATGACGTTTTACCAGCTCCACTTCGACCAACCAAAGCAACCACTTCACCAGCTGCCACATCAAAGCTAACATCGCTTAACACAGGCCGATCAGTGCCACTATATTGCAGACCAACCGAAGCAAAAGAGATAGAGTGTGTAAAAGGAGCGGTAGTCAAAGCGCTCTGTTTATCTTCAACTTCAAAGGGTTCATCGAGCACCTCAAACACCCGTTCACCGGCTGCCAAACCCTGCTGAATATCGTTATTTGCCCGCGATAGACGTTTGACCGGTTCATAAAGCATAATCACAGCAGCCAAAAATGAGACCAGTGTACCGGCCGTTGTTTCACCTGAGGCGACCCGCAGACCACCGTAAAAGAGCACACCGGCAATACCAAAACCCGCCAACAGCTCCATGATAGGAAAGGAGAGTGCATTGACACGAAATACACGCAACTGGTGAACAAGGAAATCGCCCGTAAAATTGCGAAATCGCTTCTGTTCATAGGCTTCCATACCAAAAGCCTTAACCACACGAATGCCACTGACCGTCTCTTCCAACAAGCTGGTCATTTCGCCCATCGAAGCCTGACCATCAAGGGTTGCATGACGCATCTTGCGGCCAAAGCGCGCTATTGGATAGATGACCGCTGGAAATACCAAAATGGCAATCAACGCTAACATCCAATCCTGTATTAAAATAACAACCAGTAGAAAGACAATCGATATGGCATCGCGCATTAACGCCGTCACCGCCGTACTGACCGCGGCCTGAACCAACGACACATCATACGACAGGCGCGCCAACAGCTCTCCCGTTTTACGATGGGCATAAAAAGAGAGCGATTGATCCGTCAGATGTTTATAAAGCAGGTTACGCAGATCAAAAATGACATGCTGACCGATATACCCCATGAGATAAGCCTGACCAAAATAAGCAGCGCCTTTTACCAGGTAGAGGCCGATAATCACCAATGGAATAATATAAATCAGTTCTTTACTCTTACCTGTCAGCGCTTCATCGAGCACCGGCTTTAACATCCAAGCCATGGCAGCTGTCGAGGCCGCCAAAACCACCATGCAGCTCACCGCAATCAACAAGCGACCTTTATAGGGCAACAAAAAGGCTAATAGACGTTTATATAAACTCACTGATGATTGACCCACTTACACTCCGCCCACTGATGTCATCTTTTGTGTAAGCCCTGATGCAGCTGCCCGATTGTTCTCCTGCATCGCATAAGGGCCTCGGTATACATTGCTATGTGCAGCTCTTAATCGCCCCATTTTTCTAAAAAAACCAACCGTTCCATGCAAGAGGGCCTGGGCCAGGTGATTCTGATAGCGACTACTTCTCAGCTTTCGCTCTTGTACCGGATTAGAGATAAAGTCCAACTCAACCAATACACTGGGAATTTCCATGGCTAACAGCACCACAAAACGAGCACGCTTGGGTGACTTATATTTGAGTGGTCCAGCCTTTTTCAAACGCTTAATCATCTCTTCCGCCAATAACTGAGAGCTATTAAGACTGTCACTGCGGAACATATCGCCCAGAATACGACTTACAAGTGGGTCAGCCACCTCATCGAGTGGTGTCATACCGCCCACTTCATCAGCTGCATTCTCTTTGGCAGCAAGTGCCCTCGCTGCTCTATCCACTGTCGCACCACGATCAGAGAGCATGTAGACACTCGCCCCTTTCACTTGCCGCTGACGCACGGCATCGGCATGAATACTGATCATCATATCGGCATGCATCTTTCTTGCTAGTCCAACTCGGCGTTTCAGAGGCACATAATAGTCCCCTTTACGTGTCAATATTGCATGCATACCGGCTTTTCGATTAATCGCTGCAGCCAATTTTTTTGCCACAGCCAAGGTGACTGTTTTCTCCATCAACTTACGCGGCCCAATAGCCCCTGGATCTTCGCCGCCATGTCCTGCATCAACGGCAATCACAATACCTTTTTTTGGGTGCAGCGATGGCTGTCGTTTATGCTTCACTACTGTCGGACGCATAAGATCGAGTACTAGGCGGTAAGGCTTTCCTTTCAAAGGTTTAAGTAAAAAGGAACGCGGCTGCACCCGCTCTTTCACATCCATAACAATACGGATCATATTCTTTTTAGGCGTACCATAACGAATAGACTTTAACAGAGGATCTGGGAATTTAAGTCTTTTAAAATTCGCTTTCATCTTCGTGTGCTGCATATCAATCACAATCCGCTCAGGCTTATGCAAGCGAAAAAGCTTATAGTCGGCATACCCACTAAGATCAAAAACCAGACGACTATGATCCGGTGCCGCCCATAAGCGGACATCTTTGACGGCCGTAGCTGCCCATACTGTCGGTGCGCAGAAAAGTGCCAGCATGACGCTGACACTTATCAATAAACGATTTATCTTCATCCGAGCATACTCACAACGTCAGCAGCCATTGCAAGTGC
>JAUZRH010000039.1 GCA_030950555.1 Mariprofundus sp.
GGGTGGATGAGCGGCAATCCCACTTTGAGTCCATTTTTGAGATGGAATGAGCTGCATGGTGGTTCCATGGAGCGAACAACAGCGCGGAAATGGGCCAAAGTGGGGCCGCCGATCGCCGCTCACGAGTTTTGCAATTGGCTCTTCAAACATATAAAAACTGGAACATCTAGTATAAAGAGCATGCTACCTTTTTATCACAGTTGGCCTAGCATCTAGACTTCAACGAAGCTACCACATAGCAAAAAAAAGGGAGGCCGAAGCCCCCCTGATAAATCATTGTTGGTGAAAAAGAACCTAGAAGCGACGCTCGCGGATACGTGCAGCCTTACCGCGTAGTTCACGCAGATAATAGAGCTTGGCGCGACGAACGCGACCATGACGCATGACCGTAATGCTCTCGAGCATTGGTGAATGTAGTGGGAATATACGTTCCACACCAAAATTACCGGACATCTTACGAACGGTGAAAGAGCTGGAAATACCATTATTATGACGAGCAATAACAATACCCTCATAAGCCTGAATACGCTCACGCTTCTCCACACCTTTCTTGGTTTCTTTTAAATCTACCACGCGCACATTCACTCGGACGGTATCGCCCTCACGGAATGCGGGGATATTATCACGCAACTGATCCTTGGTTACATCATCCAGTGCACGCATTATCTAAGCCTCCAAAACTAACTCTGCCAGTCTATTTTAATTGTAAACGATCCAGATAGATCGCCAACGCACCCCTGACAGAAAGGTGGCGCACTTTACCTACACCTTCTATCGGTGACAACCATCCATTTTCAGATGGCATGTTTTTCACATCTAAACCAGAGCCTGTACCGAACACAATTAGCTGATTTCCAAGCATATTTTTAAGTACAGATGGCTCTGTTGCCACACACCCTGAAGGCGCTGCAGAGGTGTACCATAAACGATAATCAGCCTCTTGCTGCGCTTGTTCTAATGATTTCACCAGACGCACTGAGGACAAAACCTCTCGGCGATCTGGATTTCGCTTGCCCCCGGCACCTTGTTTATAATAACCCAGCATATCTTGCACCAGTGTGCGCATCCCTTCGGCAGGATGCACCAGATAAACCGGGCCAACACCATAAAAAGCGCAACTACGAGCAAAATCATGCACATCAATGGGCGTGATTGCCGTTGAACCAGTATCGCCACTACGCGTAAGTACGGGATAGTGTACAAGAGCCACAGCAATATTAAGCATTTTTTCGCCTTGCTACCACACCAGCGCGGCCCAGTGCTGCCGCTGATGCGCCCTTCTCTTGAGCTTGCCCCTTATGTTCAAGCTTGAGCAAACGACTTTGATGCAGACCATGAGAAAAAGCGAGCCCAACTAATGAGCCACAAAGCTCCATCATCCAAACCACCTCCGGCACCAACGCAGGTAGATGCAAGAGATGAAAAAGAACCGATCCTTCTAAACCCAACTTCGTCAGAAACAGTAACAGAAAAAAAAGACCCAGGAAAAAGCCCAGTGAAAAACGTCTATTTTCTAGCATTAACAACGAACAAGTCATCATCACCATCATTGCCGCAATAGCAAATGAACCTTGATAAACTGTTGTATGAGGCGACACAACAAACAATATCCCCGTCATCATCGGCATCGCCACAGCAAAACAGAGTGCTACTTGCCAAAAACGAGTAGAACCAATGGACAATAGACCAAAAAGAGCCAACATCGCACTATTAACAATCAGATCAATATAGCGCGCATGCACCAGATGTGCCGTCCACAAGCGATACCATTCACCCGCAGCAATCGCATCACGATCATATACCAACAGAGCTGCATGCTGTGGCGACATAAACCACACACCCCAAGCAACCAAACTAAACAGAACAGCTATCATCGACGACTACGTTGGCGTGACTGCTCCTGTCGCCAGCGTTCAATATCGGCATGATTGCCTGAAAGAAGCACCGAAGGAACGTCTTTCCCTTCAAATTGTTCTGGACGCGTATAGTGCGGCCAATCAAGAATTCCCTCCTCGGTAAAGGAGTCGAGCACTGCCGATTCAGCACTACCAAGCACACCGGGAAGTAGGCGAATAATGCTATCTAGCACGCTTAGAGCTGCCGGTTCGCCACCGGATAACACATAGTCACCCATAGAGAGCTGTTCATCGACATAGTCACAAATCCGCTCATCAAAACCCTCATAGCGCCCACAAAGCAGGGTAATACCGGGCATATCCCTATATTCAATAGCTTTCGCCTGACTAAAACGACCACCCGAAGGCGTCAGCATCACTACATGTGTGTCGGGTTGTTTTTCTCTCGCAGCACGAATCGCAGCAACCACAGGTTCAGGCTTCATTAGCATACCCGGACCACCACCGTAAGGCGAGTCATCTACTTTTTTATGTTTATCAAGCGCAAAATCACGAATCTGAATACACTCCACCGTGACAATACCGGCAGCGATAGCGCGCTTGGGAATAGAACACGCCAATGGCGAATCAAAAAAAGCTGGAAAAAGCGTTAGCAGCTGGGCGTGAAACAAACATCCATCCCATCAGGCAGGGCCACGACAATCCGACTTTCATCGAGATCCACATCCACCACCACCGCTTCAATAAAAGGAATAAGCCATTCACCCGGCTTATCCGCACCTTCTTCAGTTTTCACCAATAAATTATCTTGGGCACCATACTCTTCCAGAGCAATCACACGCCCCAGAACAACCCCACTGCCCTCTCTAACAACCAGGCAGTCAATCAGCTCATCCCACAGATATTCATCATCATCTGTTTCAACAATATCTGCGTCAACCCATATTTTTAACTTTTTAAAGGCCAGCGCCTGATTACAGTCGTTGACACCATCAAGCTCGCTCAACATGCGCTTACCATGCTGCCAACAGCGACGAACCTGATAAGACTTAGCCGTAGCTTCCGTCCCACCTATTCGCCAACAACTGTAATCGGCAATGGCTTGCGCAGGCCGGGTATGCGAGAAAACGATCAACGTACCCTTGAGGCCATGGACCCCAAGAATATCGCCAACATGTAACCATGTGCTACTAGCCATCAAAAAAGCCCGCAGGCTTTATTGACCATGCGTTTTACTTTGAAGCCTTACGAATCAGACTAGCTACACGATCAGATACCTGAGCGCCTTGATCTGTCCATGCTTTCACACGTTCAAGATCCAACTCGATCACTTCAGGCTCTTTACATGGGTCAAAATAGCCCAATTTCTCAATAAATGCGCCATCACGACGCTTGCGGCCGTCCATGACGACTACAGAATAAAAAGGACGCTTCTTGCGTCCACCACGGCTCAGACGAATCACAGCTGCCATATCAAATACCTCCTAAAAATCAGGCGGCGCACTATAATGGTCAAAGCTTCCATGAGCAAGGCATTAAGTTGCCTAATCGCGCTCATCGCTCAGCAGTGATCATTAAAAGTGGAAGACAAACAATAAAGCGGACTTTAGCATGCACGCCTATGAGTACCATTAACGAGATGTTAGCTGTCAACAAACTGTGGGCCGAAGAGCAGGTCCAAGCCGATCCCGATTACTTTATCCGGGCCGCCCAAACACAGGAACCCGAAGTTTTATGGATCGGCTGTGCCGACTCACGCGTTGGCCCTGACAAACTAATCGGCCTCCCCATGGGCTCTATCTTTGTGCACCGCAATGTGGCCAATATTTTTGCCAGTAATGATCTAAACTCCCTTGCTGTATTGGAATTTGCGATTGATCAACTGCATATACCAAACATTATTGTCTGCGGTCATTACGGCTGCAGTGGCGTGCGCGTAGCCATGACCCATAGCGGCATTCAACCAGTAGACCTATGGCTTGATCAGGTTCGATTTATATACCAACGCAATCAGGCCGAGCTAAGCAAGCTGGATCAACAGCAACGCTGGAACCGACTAGCCGAACTAAATGTAGAAGCACAAGTGCACAACATCTGCCGCAACACCATCGTGCGCGAAGCATGGAAACGCGGACAGGCCGTCAACATCATTGGCATGATCTACGACATTCATGACGGTCTTCTCAAGCAACTCGGCCTTGAATTTAGCTCTCCAGCCCCTCATTTAGGGCGTTAGCTGCTTTAAAAATTGAGGAGATAAGCTGATAATGCCAACAGTATTACGGATAGGTGCGTTTCGTTTTTTCTTTTACAGCAATGAAAATGGGGAACCTGCTGATATTCAGAGAGATCGAATGTTAGCTAAGTTTTGGCTTCGTCTCATAGTGTTGGCGAGTTCTACGCGATTTTCTCCGCACAATTTGAGAAAATTGACATCGCTGGTTAAAGAAAACGAAGAAATTTTTCTGGAGGCTTGGAATGAATACTTTAGCATCTGAATTTTGTGCGCATGCTAAAAATATAAAAGTTACAGAAGTTGAGCTTATTGTTGACCTTGTT
>JAUZRH010000004.1 GCA_030950555.1 Mariprofundus sp.
GTCGTCGTGTGCCATCTTAGGGCCACGGAAAGAATAAAGTATCCAGGTTATGCGCAGTATAGAAGTTTGGATTCAAGGCGCCAAATCAAGCGCATAGCAGGGCTATGTAACTGATTTGGCAACGCAGAATGCGGACTTATAGACCAGCAGAATTGGATGATTTATTCTTTCCGCGGCCCTTATATGGCAATACTTATCCTCGTCAGCTTTTTGATTTAATCAGTAGCGGTGCTAACAGTTCGGGTGCAATTGCTTGTTCCAGTGCATCAGCCAACTGATCGAGTGAAGCCATGGTGCGTTGATATTGATCTTTTCCATCACTGGCGGTGAAACCGATTTCTTGTAACCAGTTCATTCTAAACTCACCCTGCTCAAATAGACCATGCACATAAGTGCCCCAGATCTGTCTATCATCTGAACAGGCTACAAAGGGAAACAGTGTTCCATCATCCTTATTGCCTTGTGACTTACCATGGTGAATTTCATATCCGGTCACCCGCGCATCAGCAAAAGCAGGTGCCGACTGATCGACTTGCCGCAGTGTTTTCTCCTCTAACATCGTCGTGGAGAGTGGCAACCAGTCGAATCCTTCTGTGCTACCGCCTTCAATACCGTCATCTGAAATAAAAGAGCCGAGCATCTGCATGCCACCACAAATACCGAGCAGCTTACCACCGTAACGCAGGTGTTTTTGAAAGGCAGGAACAAAGCTGTTCTCACGTAACCATTGCAGGTCGGAGGTCACATGTTTGGAGCCGGGCCGAATAATCAGGTCGGCCGGTTGCAGCTCATCAGGTGAGCGAACAAAACGTAGATTCACCGCTGCTTCTGAGGCAAGAGGGTCAATATCATCATGATTGGAGAGGTGCGGATAAGCGACCACTGCAATTTGGAAATTTTTTCCACCACCAAGACACGAAGGCACAAAATTTTCATGACGGAAAGGAGCATCTTCTTCGGGTAGTTCAAGCTGAAGATAAGGTATAACTCCAGCCACCGTTTTCCCGGTGTTTCTTTCTAACCAGACCAGACCATCATCCAGCAGAGCCAAATTGCCCCGAAAACGATTGATCAGCAGGGCTTTCACTCGGCCACGCTCGGACTCGGATAGAATATCGAGTGAACCTTTCAACGCGGCAAAAACACCACCACAATCAATATCACCCACCAACCAAACAGGCACATCGGCAGCTTCAGCAAAACCCATATTGGCAATATCACCCTCGCGCAGATTGGGTTCGGCAGGAGAACCCGCACCTTCGATGATGACTACATCGTATTCAGGTTGCAGGTGAGCAAAGGAGTCGAGTACCATCGCTAACCAACCAATACGATCTTCACGAAAATGCTTTGCCTGCAGCTCGCCAACCACTCGCCCACGCACCACCAATTGCGCTCTCTCATCCGCTTCCGGTTTGATCAATACTGGATTCATATGAACGGTCGGTTCTATACCACAGGCCAAGGCTTGTAGCGCCTGCGCCCGACCAATCTCGCCGCCATCAATAGTCACAGCGGCATTATTACTCATATTTTGCGGCTTAAAGGGAGCGACCGATACGCCATTGCGGGCGAGCAGGCGGCACAAACCGGCCACGATAACGCTTTTGCCCACCCCTGAAGCCGTGCCCTGAATCATTAAGGCTTGCATGCGTTCAATCGTTCTGCGAGTTGATCAAATTGACGATGACAGCAACGATCGTCTCTTTTTCGACAGGTCGACTCTCGGCAATCAGCAGTGTTAGCGCCACCAGCGCATTATCGGGAATGCGCTTACTACCGTCGCCCCGATAGAGTAATTGATGCCCCGCCATAAAACAGAGAAAGATGGCCGCAGCAATTCTTTTATTGCCATCACTGAATGCATGATTTTTTACAATAAAATAGAGCAGATGTGCCGCTTTCTCCTCCGCACTTGGATAAAGGTCCCTGCCATCAAAGGATTGATCAATCGCCCCCAAAGCACTTCTAAAGCCCTGATCTTTCTCCAAACCAAAGAGTCCATCAAACTCACCCTTCATGGCGTTCACCACCTGCATCGCCTCATCATAGCTTAGTATGAACGCTGAGGGCTTGGTTCCCCCTACAATACTCAGCGTACCATGGTCATAATCATCCAGCGTGGTCAGCGCATAGGCGTAGTCAGCAATCACCCTGAGCAGTCCTTTTGCCTCATCCTCACCCACGGCTTGATGTGCTAAAGTCTTTTCCAACAGGGTCACTGTGGCGCGCAGGTCAATCAGTTTTTGACTTTTCTCCTGCAACCGCTTTTCATTGAGCGCATAACCGCGCGTGAGATACTCCTTCAAGATCCGGCTCGCCCATTGACGGAAGCGTGTACCTTGAACCGATTTAACTCTATATCCAACCGAGATAATCACATCAAGATTAAAGTGTTGTACAACGTAGCTCTTTCCATCTTCAGCAGTATGTGCAAAATTTGCACATACTGCATCACGCTCCAGTTCGCCCTCTTTAAAAACATTGTTAATATGCTTGCTGATGACGGACCTTTCACGCCCGAACAGCTCCGCTAACTTCGTTTGAGTAAGCCATACAGACGCCTGCTCAAGTCGCACTTCAGTAACTGCTGAACCATCGTCTGCCTGATAAATAAGGATTTCACCGCTCATCGCTCATAATCCCTCTCGCTCTCTTACTAAATCAGGCGGATAATGATCCTCAGCCAAGATAAAATCCATTGATTCGCGCTTACGCCACCCTTCGCTCTCGAGCATCGGTTTATCATAAAACGCTGTGACCGGACCAAGGCAGAGCAGGGCAATCGGCTTGGCACCCTCGGGACAGCGTAAAAGAGCCGCCACATCGGCCGGCTCAAAGAAAGAGACCCAGCCCATACCCAGGTTTTCCACACGTGATGCCAGCCACATATTCTCAATTGCGCAGGAGACCGAGCAGAGCGCCATCTCTTCGGGCATGGTGCGACGGCCAAAGAGCGTACCATCATCGGGCGCCAGCACCACGGCAATCAGCTCGGCACAATCACGCATCCCTTCCACTTTCAGCCGCATAAACTCAGCCTGCCGTTCATCCATGGCCGCGGCTGTTGACCTTTTCTCCTCTTCTACCAGCAGAATCAACTGCTCACGCAGCGCATGCGAGGTGATTCTGACAAAGCGCCAGGGCTGCATAAAGCCTACACTCGGTGCGGCGTGACCCGCCGCTAGAATCCGATGTAACACATCAACCTCTACCGTGCCACCAGCGAAGTGACGCATATCCCGCCGGGCATGAATCACCCGGTAAAGTGTCTCCCGCTCGGCTGGCGAAAATGTTGGCTGCTGTTTCAATAGCCTACCCCTGAACTTTTTAGCATTTGTACGACTCCATCCGAGGAGGGCGTTTCGCTCAAAGCTTGCTGTAGCTGTTCAAGCCCATCCAGTAGACGCGGCCCAGGGCGGTGCAACAGATCAGGGTTGATGGCGATAAATCTCACCGTTTTCTTACCTAACCACTGCTCCCAAAAGAGCCTGCGCTCGTCGATATTTCGATTCTCCAGTGGAATGACAATCACCTGCGGCTTGGCACGAACCACTGACTCGACATTCACATGCGGCGTCTCCACCTTGAGATCAGCAAATACATTTCGCCCCCCTGCCTCATGAATCAGGTCGGAGATAAAGCTCGGGCCACCTGCCGTTAACAACGGGTCATACCAAACCTCATAAAACACGGCGGTTTCAGATCGCCCCCTGCTGCGCACCCGCTGTAACCGCGCTCTAAGCTGATCTACCAACAGCTTAGCCTTATGCCTGCACTGACTCAATCGCCCCATAGTGAGAATATCATCAAAAACATCCTCAAAGTTAAGCGGGTTAGAGACGACAATCTCCACCCCCATCTTCTCTAACATCGACACACCACTGACATTGCGGCTCATCACCACCGCCACATCTGGATGCAAGCGCAATGCTGCTTCAACATTAATTCCACTATAACTACCTACCCGTGGCAACAGCTTCGCGGCCACGGGGTAGTCACAAAAGTCCACCGCCCCGACTACCGTCGCTTCCGCACCAATGGCGTAGAGCATTTCACAAGCATGCGGCGTTAAAGCGAGGATTCGCTGTTGTGGTTCGGCTTGTACCCCAATGGGCAAGAAAAGGGTTAGCAGATAAAGAGAGAAAAGATATTTCCCCATGATTCTAACGTAGCTTCTTATTGGAACACGCGAAAGAAGCTCATTGTCGACACATAAAGAACGCGGCTGAAACCGCACCCACAAGGCTATGCCACGATTCAGTTTGCAGGAGAGAAGGAACTGTTTAAAAAATTGCTGCAACATCATTTTTTCATTGCAACTGAAATAGAACTGGCATGCGGTAGAGCCCATTGGCCAAGGGAATCTGTTGTACAGCGGATAATCCACGTTGAGCCGCACGATCCAGAATGGGGTAGCCTGTTGATGCCAGTAACCTCACTGCAGCAATCGACTCTTGTCTAACGCTCAACTCAAACTCCGCGCGTCCTTGCCAACCGTGACGCCGTGCCTGTCGGGGATAGTGTACATGTGCCAATAGATTTTTTTGTATGGATGAGGGCAAAGCAGCAGCTCCAACAGGGCTTTTTTTTGTATCATTTAAAACTTCAGATAATGCTTGATTACTATGCAATGTATTTGCTTGGCTCATCTTTTTTATCGGCGTGGATATAGCTTCTGATGCAACCGGCAGCGGTTTTTTATACACTTTAGCCACGGCTACCATTTTTATTTTAGGCGCGTGTTTGCGGCGAGGAGACTTATATTTCACAGGCGTATTCACTGGTTTTTGCGCCGGCTTCTTGAAAGTTTTAGCAGGCTTTTCAATCTCTAAACTACGGCTCGCAATCCCTTGCTTTTGGGCCGGCAGCAATTCAACCTGTAATCCAGAAGCAGACGTCAAGAGCAGTGTTGGTTGAGTATCCCATAATAAAACGAACAGCAGAGCATGCAAGCCGATAGCCGCCACTAAAGCGACTACCAACCTGACACTGCCCTGCCGACTCATCAGAAGGAGCTACTCACACCTGCATACCAAGCGCGACCCAAAACACCATAGCCAGATACCTCTTCATACTTTTTATTCTCCGCATTATCCAAACGCGTGGTCAGCTTCCACTGCTTACTAAGGGCATAGCTTGCCCGCAGATCGGTACGATGATACCCTTTCATTGGCTTGGTATTGCCTG
>JAUZRH010000040.1 GCA_030950555.1 Mariprofundus sp.
GAAAGGGTGGTATATTTTGTTCTTTAAAGATAAACTTCACTACCTATGATTACTTCCCTTATCTCCCCTCATGATGCCATTGTTGCCGATGGCGGCACTACGTTTGGACATGTCGCGATGGCGACGGGTAGTGCGGTCAGCGGCAATAGTGCTGCAACAGCAGCAGGCGTGGCAAAAGGCGCGTCGGCTTCGGCTATCACAGCGAAGAGTTCTAGCGTGACCTTATTCGACGCCCTAACGCATAAAGTAACGGCAGTCTTTTCTAGTGGGCAGGGTGTTTCTGCGCTGACAGCCAAAGGCAGTGGTTTCTGCTTCTGTATTAGCCCACCCGTAGCCGTGGCTATGGTCGCTGTGATTGGAGCCGGCGCCGCTTATAGTTATGTTCGAAGCCGTCAATCAAAGGGCAAAACACATCTCTTTCGCAATGTACTAGGTCCTGAGACGAACTTTCGTTAACGGCACCCTTCATTCGCACGCCTCTGCAGGAACAAGCTGTCCCACCCAAGTCTACGCCTTTAGCCGCGTTGCTCTTTGCTTATCTCGTCATTCCCGTGAAGACGGGAATCGACAATATGGGGACAGTTTACCTATTAAAAACAATAGAACTGCGTGCGTTGCCACAAGATGCAACAATAAAAGACCTGACGCCATTCTCTCCAATCAAGCAGAGCGTTCTTGTTGATGTGGATTCCCGATTCAACCCTCGGGAACGCCGCTCCTTGCTTCCCGTGAAGACGGGTGGGTTGCACTGGGTACGCTTTATTTGGCACAAGCTCGCTACTTTTTTGTGGCTTTGTTGGTGCCTTTGTGGTGAGTTTTTTTATATCGGGGGTGCGACTTTAGTCGCGTTGCACTGGTTTTATTATTTTACAGTTTCATTGGTAAGGTTTTGAGGATGGCAGCGACCGTTATAAAAGAGCCTAGAACAAGGAATGAGCCTTGCGGTTTGTTTGTAATCTCCTGTTGCAGGGTCGTTGAGGCCGTCATCAGGGGGTCTGCATCGCATTGGTAAATGACCTTGTGGGCAAATGGCGTGAGCAGAGCGCGTTCGGCTTCTAGTGAGCGATCTTTGCGTGTGAAAACAATAATCGCATCAAAGGGTGTTGCGAGTTGTGGGAGCGTTGGCAGTAGCGCCTCAATGGCATGGCGATTATGGGCCGCATCCAGCCATACCTGTGCTTGGTTTATCTGTACGAACTGCAGTCGTCCGGGTACTTGGCAGTGGAGGATCGCTTGTTTAGCCCGTGCCATGTCCATATTAGGCAGCAGTTGTTGTAGCGCCTGCAGACCGGCCCAAGCCAGAGATGCATTGAGCTGCTGGTGTAAGCCGATAGCTGCCAACTCTGGCCATGTTGAGACTTTGCAAAAGTTCAGGGCCGGGTTGAATGCTTGTAGTAGTGGGCTGACGGTTTCGATCTGTGGGGCGCTAATAGACCAGCGGCAGCCCTGCATCACATAAGCTTTTTCTGTCGCTACGGCCTCAATAGTATCGCCCAGCCATTGTTGGTGATCGAGTCCGATCGGAGTCAGTAGTGCTAGATCAGCATCCACCGCTGTCGTTGCATCCAGCCGAGCGCCAACACCCGCCTCAAGGATTTCAACATCCACTTCTGCCCGGGCAAATAGATCCAGTGCTAAAACTGTGGCCGTTTCAAAATAGGAGCCACCAACACGCAGGGCGATGGGCATGATTCGCTGCATTGCTGCCTGGAGCAGGGCATCAGTAATAGGTTCGCCTTGAATACGAATGCGCTCATTGAACGAGAGCAGGTGCGGCGATGTGTAGAGGCCCACTTTTAAGCCGGTCGCTTGTAGCGCCGCGGCTAACATAAATGAAGTGGAGCCTTTGCCATTGGTGCCAGCTACACGAATACGCAGGCGTGGCTTATAGGGCGTGATCGCGGCTATAAGTTGCTGCATGCGTTGATGACCGGGCAGGTAATCGCGATCTGCAGATGGCGCGCCTAACTGTTCTAGCCATGTCTCAATATCACACGGCTTAGGGTTGCCTTTCACTTTAGGCTTGTTGACGATATGGGCGGTCACACAGGTGGGTGAGCAGGGTGGTGAGATAATCGCGCAGTGCTCGCCTATCGACCACATCATCAATCAAGCCATGTTCGAGTAAAAATTCGGAGCGTTGAAAGCCATCTGGCAGTGTCTGGCCGACGGTCTCTTGAATGACACGGGGGCCGGCAAAGCCAATCAGCGCACCAGGCTCGGCGATGATGACATCACCAAGCCAGGCAACGGATGCTGAAACGCCACCCATCGTCGGGTCTGTAAGTAGGCAGATAAAGGGGAGTTTTGCGTCATTCAGGCGATTGACGGTGGCCGATGTTTTAGCCATCTGCATCAGTGCCAGTACGCCCTCCTGCATGCGTGCTCCACCAGATGCGGTGACCAATAGGTAGGGCGAAGAGCGCTCAATCGCATGTTCCATGCCGCGGACAATTTTCTCACCAGCCACCGAGCCCATGCTGCCGCCCATGTAGCCAAATTCGAAGATGGACGCGGAGAGTGTGCGGCCATTGATATCGCCAATGTAGTTGCGCACGGCATCTTCCGAACCAGCTTTTTTGGCAGCATCACGGGTGCGGTCTTTGTAGCGCTTTTGATCTTTGAATTGCAGCGGATCTTGCGAACGAAGGGCCATGTCGTGTTCGTCAAAGCTGCTCTCATCGAACAGTAGTTCAGCCCGTTGAGCGGCATTCATGCGTAGATGATGGCCGCATTTACCACATACCATGCCACCGCGATTCAGATCTTTATTGTAAAGCGCAACAGAGCAGCTTGGGCACTTTACCCAGAGTCCTTCGGGTGAGTTGGACTCACTGGACTTCAGAATATTTTTAGGCGCTTCAATCAGACGCGTGAACCAGCTCATAGCAGTTCCTCCGGCAATTTCAGGGTGCTAACTTCGCTTGAAGTTGGCATGTTAAAGTAGTAATTCATCCACCTGGGTCAGCAGGTGCAGGTGTGGTATATCCAGTGCTTCGACCTCACCACGCAATAGGCTCAATGTTTCAGGCTTCATATGATAGAGATAAATCGGAATCTTACCAAGCAGTGTGAGTTTTTGGAGGTTTTGTTTTACCCCTTGCGGCGTCAAATGGCCGCTCAGATCAGCTAGATGTTGATAAGCATTAGGGAATGAGCAGTCCAAAATGACGGCTTTAAGATTGGGCTGTGCATTGGCAATTTCCCAGATGCGGTCGGTATTTCCAGTGTCAGCACTATACAGAAGTTGGCTATGACCATCATCGACCAGAAAGCCGGTGCAGGGAACCGGGTGATTCACTCGAATCGGTGTAATGGTTATACCATCAAGCAGAATAGGCTGCTCTGGCTCAAAATCTACTAGCGCCAAGGTAGGGTCATCGCTATTCGGAATGGCGGTGAAGTCGGGCCAGATCACGTTGTTGAGTAAGTGCTCTTTGATCACACGGTTGTTTTCGGGCAGCGCGTGAATGGTGATGGTGCGGCAGGCAACCGACGCGCCCAAGCGCTTTAGTGATCGATTGTCACTGAGGAAAGCGATATCCTGGATGTGGTCAAGATGGGTGTGGGAGATGCAGATATGACGTATTTTATGTTGTTCTTCGAGAGAGAGGGCTTCCGTAGGCGAACCTGCATCAAGCAAAATAGACTCATTGATTAAAAAAGAGGTAAGGTGAAACCCCAGTAGCTGGCCGCCGTAACAGCCAAGAACCTTAACCTGCATTGATCTCTCGGTGCATAGCTGCGCGTAGCGCCATCGCCGTAGCCGAGAGGGCCGCGACGGATTGATGGTGATTTTGTTGGCTGGCAATCTGATTGACAAAATGACTGCCTACAACAACACCATCAGCAAAGCGGCCAACGGCGGCTGCTTGTGCGGCTGTTTTAATGCCAAAGCCAACACATACGGGCATTTCACTGATGGACTGAATATGGGCTACTTTATTTTGAATCTCAATAATATCGCCCATCTCCGCACCCGTAATACCGGTTAGCGACACATAGTAAATAAAGCCACTGCCTTTAGCGCAGGCTAAGTGAATGCGCTCATCGGGTGACGTGGGCGAAAGCAGTAAAATGCGATCCAGATTGTGTGCTTTGAGTGCTTCATCACAGATAGCACCCTCTTCTGGCGGAATATCTACAATCAGCACGCCATCGACCCCTGCCTTTTCGGCTCGTTCTGCGAAGCGCTCAAAGCCCATAACATAGGGGACATTGGCATAACCCATCAGGATAATGCCTATCTCCGGGTTGGCTAGGCGCACAGCTTGGCTTAAATGAAAGACATCTTGAATATGCGTGCCTGCAGCTAGCGCGCGCTCACTGGCCGCTTCAATGACCGGTCCATCAGCCATAGGATCAGAAAAAGGCATGCCAATTTCAATAATATCGCATTCAGCTGCCAAACTCAGCAGCAGCTCTTGGCTCTGTTCAGGGTTTGGATCACCGGCCGTAAGATAGCCCACCAGGGCGGCTCTATGCGCCTCTTTACAGCGTTTAAAAACCCTTGCCAGACGCGCGCTCATTGTTTTTCCTCCAGCCAGCCTAGATGTTTAAAAACATTGTCCATATCCTTATCTCCCCGGCCAGAGAGGTTGATGATAACAATTTGATCCTCTCGCATCGTTGCGGCAATTCGGCAGCCGGCTGCTATGGCATGGCTGGATTCTAAAGCGGGAATAATACCCTCACTACGAGTCAGCTGCTGCAGGGCGGTCAGTGCTTCATCATCCGTGGCGGCATCAAGTTCGAGACGCCCCTCTTCCAGCATTAAAGCCAGCTCAGGGCCTACGCCGGGGTAATCCAAGCCGGCTGAAATACTGTGCGTACCTAACACTTGGCCTTCATCATCTTCCAGCAGATATGTTAAATTGCCGTGTAGAATACCTGCTTTGCCGGCCGCAAGTGAGGCCGCATGCTTGCCAGTTTTCAAGCCGTAGCCGGCGGCTTCCACGGCCACCAAACGCACATCAAGATCATCACGGAAAGGGTGTAGTAAGCCGATTGCATTTGAGCCGCCACCAACACATGCGATAGCCACATCGGGTAGCCGACCTGCTTGCTCTAAGATTTGAGCGCGAGCCTCTTGGCCGATAACCGTATGAAATTGACGCACCAGTAGCGGATAAGGGTGGGGACCTGCTGCGGTGCCAAAAATATAAAATGTATCTTCACAACTAGCGACCCAGTTGCGTAGGGCTTCGTTGACAGCATCTTTGAGTGTGGCGGTGCCTGAATCAACCGGAATCACATTGGCACCGAGCAGGCGCATGCGTAGCACGTTAGGCATCTGGCGCGCCATATCTTCGCGACCCATGAAAATATCGCATTGCATGCCAAACATCGCAGCCACTGTTGCTGTGGCCACACCATGTTGGCCAGCACCTGTCTCAGCAATGACTCTTTTTTTGCCCATTCGCCGAGCCAGCAAGCCCTGACCGATGGTATTATTGATTTTATGCGCGCCCGTATGGTTTAGGTCTTCGCGCTTGAGATAAATTTGAGCCCCTCCGCTTAATTTTGTTAAGCGTTCAGCATGATAGAGAGGGGTGGCACGGCCGACATAGTTCTTGAGCAGATCCAGGCGCTCTCGGTGAAATTCCGGATCAGCCCAAGCGGCATAAAAAGCCTGTTCGATCTCTAAAAGTGGCTGCATCAATGTTTCAGCAGCAAAACGGCCACCAAAACGGCCGAAATGCCCTCCGGCATCTGGTGCATGAGTAATCTCAAAATTATAAAGCGGATGCTCTAAGCTGCTCACATGAACTCCTTTTTTTCGCAGGCTATGCGAGAATGGTAGCCTGCTAGCAAGCCCTAAGGGCTGCGATAAATGTCTGCATCTTGTCGAAGTCTTTGATGCCGGGTGAAGCTTCAACGCCCGAAGATACATCCAAGGCAAACCATTGGCGAATAGTCAGTGCATTTGCGACGTTGTCGCTACTTAATCCTCCGGCCAATGTTAGGGGATAGGGGTGCTTGTAGGTTTGCAATAATGACCAATCAAAACAGTTACCTGTGCCCCCATAAACACCTGCGGGTGCTTTAGCATCGAGTAGTATGGAACACTGAAATGCGCTGGCTCGTTTAAGATCGTCGGCCGTACTAATCGCGATGGCCTTGATGACTCGGCGCGCTTGTGCACTACAAAATGCGACGGTTTCATCACCATGGAGCTGAATGACATCAATCGGGCAGCAGGCTATTGTTGTATCTATTTCCTGTTGACTTGGATTGACAAATAGACCGACAGCCGAGACAAAAGGAGGTAGCTCACGAATGATGGCGGCGGCTTTAACAGGCTCAATATAACGAGGTGATTGCTTATAAAAGACAAAGCCCAGCGCATCCGCTCCAAGATCAGAGGCCCGTAGTGCATCGCTCAGCCGAGTAATGCCGCATATCTTCAAGCGTGTGCGCGTGACTGCTTCGGGATGGTTCATGGCTGCACGCTAAGAGGCTATCCTATAATGGCAAGCCCACTACATAAGACCCACCAAAATCCCCAGCCAAAACCTTTCACCACAAAGCCACCAAAACACAAAGGAAAGGCACAAACAAATAGAGCGCTTGTGTCGAAATATTGGCATGACCGGTACAACACACCCGACCTTGATTTCCAAGGGTTGAATCGAGAATCCAGCACAACATAAAACAATTTACCACAGAGTACGCAGAGTAAGGTCTTATGGTGATTTAATGATGCCCACCCGTCATTCCCGAGGCTTAAATCGGGAATCCACATCAAAAAGAACGCTCTGCTTGATCCTAAAACCTATGGATACCCGTCTTCACGGGAAGCAAGGAGCGGTGTTCCCGCTACGCGATAGGGTTCATTAGACGGCCCAAATCAATCAGACCACCGCCCGTCATTCCCGAAGGTTGAATCGGGAATCCATATCAAAAAGAACGCTCTGCTTGATCCTAAAACCAATGGATTCCCGTCTCCACGGGAATGACGAGACAAAGAAACGGTTTGTTTAGCTAAGCCTATCGCGTAGCGGGAACGCCGCTCCTTGCTTCCCGAAGGTTGAATCGGTAATCCACATCAATTAACGCTCTGCTTGATTGGAGAGAATGCGGACAGGTCTTCTATTGTTGCATCTTGGGGGTAACACACGCGGTTCTATTTTTTTAATAGGTAAACTGTCCCCGTATTGTGGATTCCCGTCTTCACGGGAAGGTTGAATCGGGAATCCACATCAAATAAACGCTCTGCTTGATTGGAGAGAATGCGGACAGGTCTTCTATTGTTGCATCTTGGGGGTAACACACGCGGTTCTATTTTTTTAATAGGTAAACTGTCCCCGTATTGTGGATTCCCGGGG
>JAUZRH010000041.1 GCA_030950555.1 Mariprofundus sp.
CTGCGTTGCCACAGAGTTACTACTAAAGGCAGTAGGCTATCGCGCCCATTCAGGGCTTGCTTATGCGCTTGATTTGGCGCCTTGAATCCAACTACTATCCTGCGCATAATCTGGATACTTTATTCTTTCCGTGGCCCTAAAACTAAGCCTATCGCGTAGCGGGAACGCCGCCACTTGCTTCCCGTGGAGAACCTGCCCCCGCGAAGGCGTGGGGTGGGAATCCATTGTTCTCAATCACACTCTGTAACAAGTGGGTTCCCGATTCGGTCTGGAACGATGCACAATCCATACTTGAATCACTATAGCTGGATGGATGGCAGATAAAAGGCTGACCATTTCTGGCCAGCCTTTTAAGTTGGTGCAATGTTAATGGTTTATGAATCAGGCTGCTGAATGCCAGAGAGATACCAGATGGGATCATCTGAATGCTGCGTGTGTTGGAAAATCCAAATTTCGTTTACTTCAGTAGATTGATCTTCCACTGTGGTTCCAGAATGATCAAGTGTCTGTTCACGCAATATGGCAGAAAAATTAACAGCTACCCACTCTTTATCGGATTCAATCCATGTATCGTGAATAGTTGCATTCAGTGTGGCGACTTCAGTGCGATTCTCCGTACCTGGTTTCATGTCACTAGCGATATGCTGGGCAACTTCAGGTGTGCAAAATTTGAGGATATCTTCGCTATCGCCATTATCCCATGCTTTCTGCATACGTATATAGATCTCTTTTGCTGCTGGCAGGAAGTTTTTTTCATTGATATCAGGACGCAGCACAGTACCTGCGGCAGGGCGTGATTGATCGGTTTCATCTTCATTGATGGCAAAGTCATGAGACTGTTCTTGTGGTGATGGTTCACCGCCCGCATAAGCGGGTTGTGATTGATTTGCTTGTGCCGATTGTGCGCGTCTACGCAGGAAGAAGAAGAGCAGGGCGAGGGCGCCACCAATCATGACGATATCTAAAAAATTAATACCTTCAAAACCGCCGCCAAAGAAAAGCGCGCCGAGTAGTCCGCCCATTGCCAATCCACCAAGCATGCCCATCATGCCAGGACGGGCTGAGCCACGTTGGCTCGCTTGTGGTGTTGCTTTTTTAGTAGCTGAGGGAGTGTGCGACTGCATGCGCTGTTTGCCGAAGCTAGAACCCCCGCCAAAGCGACGCGCATCAGCATCATCGGCTAGTCCAAGCATAGATAGTCCAAATGCGGCCAATACGGCCAACAGTATGAAGTGTTTCATGAATAATCTCCTTTGTCTGGTGCCATTTCATAAGCTAGTTGTGCGATACGAGCCTGAAAAACAGCTTTTCTTAAGCTGCGATTCTTAATGCATCTAAGCCCAAGTGCAAGTGCTCGTTTTTCTGCAAAAGCAATGGGGATGGCAACGGGTGCGACAACGACTTTCTGTTTGATGCCTGCTCCTGGCTGAATTCGGCTACGGATCTGATAAAGGTTTTGCAAACGGGCATGTTTGAAACAGGCTTTACGAATATCATCCCGTAAAAAACGGATCTGCTGAGCAAGCATAGGATGATCAACAGCAACCCAAAGGCAGAGCCCGTCATCCCTTAAAGGTTCAATGCTTACGGGCTCGGTTCGGCTGGCCATCATAGGGCCAACAATATGCGGCCAGACACGACGAAGACGGGAGATACTGATCAACTGTTCCAGAGACTCTTCACCGAGTAACGATGAAAGACCCGTCTGTAGCGTCGTAAGGTTGGCGCGAGGACGGTGATTGCGTTTTTTCAAAATGGCAGTTTCTTTCCACCTAGAATATGGATATGAAGATGGAATACCTCTTGACCACCACCCTCGCGTACATTGATAACCACCCGGTAGCCGGCGCTCAGGTGGAGGAGATCATCGGCGATAAAGCGAACCCGATCCATTAATTTACCCAGTAGTGTAGGGTCATTGCATTCAGAAAGTGTAGCTAGATGCAACTTCGGTATCACTAAAACATGTGTAGGAGCTTTCGGGTTTATATCGTTAAAAGCATAGTGTTCATCATCTTCGTAAACTTTCTCAGATGGAATATCTCCAGCAATGATTTTACAGAATAAACAGTCACTCATAAATATCTCCTAGGTTAATGTGGTTGGAAAACTGATTGGTTTGTTTTACTTATTAGCAATATTGCAGGTGAAAGAGTGTTCACCACAAAGTAAAAGCTTCCCCACTAAATTTTTTTAGGGGGGTGGGGCTTTAGCCACGCAAGACTTTGATGTTATAGCGAGGTTAAAGTTGCACCTGCCAATATAGTGATTCAAACGTGAATAAGATTTCTGTTTCTTGGCGCTGCATTCTGCAATAGATAACTGCGACTAAGCATTTATAGTTTTCATCGCAGGGGAAAGTACATCGGACCAGGTTTGCTCTGCGTTGTTTGTATATCCCCTGCGTGAAAAGTTATTGTTATTTCTTTACAAATTTGGTCAGGATGACGATCTGCTGACCATCCACACGCCCTTCAATTTGATCCTCATGATCCATGACCAAGCGTATATTACGCACAGCTGTGCCGCGTTTTGCTGTAATGCTTGAGCCTTTGACATCCAGGTCTTTGGTCAACGTTACGGAATCACCTGCTGCTAGAATTACCCCATTGCTATCGCGGTGGATGATTTTATCTTCTTCATCTAAACCTTCACCGGTGGCTTCAGCCCAAGTTTTAACTTCATCTTCGAGGTACATCATATCAAGAAGGTCTTGTGGCCATCCTTCACCTTTGAGACGGGACAGCATACGCCAAGCGACTACCTGAACCGCAGGTACCTGGCTCCACATTGAATCATTCAAGCAACGCCAGTGGTTAACGTCTACTTTTTCAGGATGATTGATCTGCTCTAGGCATGTTTCACAAGCCAATATCGATTGATCAGGGCTGCCATTGGATGTTGGTGGCACTTCATATACGGCTAAAGGCTCCGTGCTTCCGCACAGTTCACATTTAGATTCGCTACGTTCTTGTAATGCTTTTTCTGTCATGTTTCAGTCCTTATTAAGAAGGGGATAGGTTTTGTGTCATTATCGTATTGTGAAGCGTAAAAAACAGATCCATACGTTGTTAATTTTAGCGTATTAGATCATGTATTTTTATTTTTTCATGACTCCTCTGCAAGTCAAGTCTAAAGCGAAGTTTCGAGCTGCTGGCAGGGGAAGTCAACAGCGTTCTTAGCTCTCTAGTTGTAAACCTTCTTGGGGGGGCTTCCCTTTTATGATGGGACAACAATAATTGCAACAGGTTGCGTTATGGTGGCGCTGCGCAATACAAGCCCTAACCCTATCTTATTCGTACAGACCGCTTCATCAAGAGGATGTATTTCTATGCAGGAGTGTGGGGATGGGAGAAAGAGCGTTTATTTGATGTGGATTCCCGATGCAACCCTCGGGAAGCATGTAGCGGCGTTCCCACTACGCGATAGGCTTAGCCAAACAAGCTGTTTCTCTTGGTTTTCCTAGTCATTCCCGCGTAGGCGTGGAGAGGGAATGACGGACAATCCATACTTGAATCGGTATCCTTCATCCAGCTTGCACATTAAGGCTTTTCTTAAGACGGAAAAGGCTTTGCCAAATAGTCGATTCCCTCACCCCAACCCTCTCCCGGAGGGAGAGGGTGCAAGTGCCTCAGCGTGCAAATGCACGGTGACGTGAGCCATACCCTCTCCCTCAGGGAGAGGGCTGGGGTGAGGGGATCAATGAAAACGCCCATCATTCATCCGGCCGACGGAAGATAAAGAGGTATCTTTCAGCTGTGAGCTACGTAGAGCGGCAACTACTTTTGGGGTTGTATGAAGGATGCCGAAAAATCCAACACAATCCTTGTTTCCTTCGCGAAGGTCTCCATGCTAAGACAAGCTCTTTGCTTTTAATGGTTTGGGGGTGGGACTTTAGTCCCGCAAGACCTTGATGTTGTGGGACTTTAGTCCCGCAAGGCCTTGATGTTGTGGGACTTTAGTCCCGCAAGGCCTTGATGTTGTGG
>JAUZRH010000042.1 GCA_030950555.1 Mariprofundus sp.
AAGCCTTTTCCGCCTTAAGAAAAGCCTTAGGGCCTCGGAAATAATAAAGTGTCCCAAGCTGCGCAGGATAGAAGTTCCTCTTCAAGGCGAAGGGTCTGATGCATAGTAGGGACTATGTGCCAAATTCTTCAACGTAGAAGAGGGACTTATCGACCAGTAGAATGGGATAGTTAATTATTTCCGCGGCCCTTAATGTGTAAACCGGAATATGAAGGATGCCCACTATATATATAATTCCCTTTTCGTCTTCTGCGACGAGAAGGTTTATATCACCGTTGGAGACGTACTATTTTTTGGTTTTCATGGCATTAGCAAAGGCTGCAGCCAAAGCATTTTGTGGTTCTCTATGTTGCTTGGATAACTTTGCTTTAACTTGATCCTTGGTTGTTGCTGGTTTGCTAGGGTGAACCTTAGCTGTTCCCTGTTTGCGGGGTTGTGCTGCAGGTTTGTGGTGGTCGGCCTTGTCGCTTTGTTTTGCTGGAGCTCTGGCAGTTGGTCGATCATTTTTCTGAATTTTACTTCCCGGTTGATCTTCCATGCGCATGGTTAGGGAGATACGTTTCCGTTTGGTGTCTACCGCCAAAACCTTTACCTGAACGATTTCACCTGTTTTCACAACTTTGTGTGGATCATCGATAAATTGATGGGTGAGCGCTGAGATGTGAACCAAGCCATCCTGATGGACGCCGATATCTACAAAGGCGCCGAAGTTGGCAACATTGGTGACAACGCCCTCTAAAATCATGCCTTCACGCAAGTCGCGAATCTCTTTGACGCTTGACTTGAATTTAGCTGTGCGGAATTCAGGGCGAGGATCACGGCCGGGTTTCTCTAGCTCAAGAAGAATATCCGAGATAGTGATCAAACCAAAATGATCATCCGCAAAATCAGCGGCCTGTAACTGTTTTAGTAGTTCCTGATTGCCAATGATTTCGGTGATTGATTGTCCCGTGCTGTGGATTATTTTTTCTACTACCGGGTACGCTTCTGGATGGACTGCTGATCTATCGAGGGGGTTGTTGCCTTGCATAATACGTAAGAAGCCGGCGGATTGCTCAAAGCTTTTGGGGCCAATACCCTGTACCTTTAGTATCTGTTGGCGGTTAACAAAGGCGCCTTCAGCATCACGGTAGTGGATGATGTTTTCAGCCGTAGAACGGCTTAGTCCTGCTACATGGGTAAGCAGTGGGACAGAGGCGGTGTTGATGTCGACGCCGATATGGTTCACGCAATCTTCAACGACGCCATCAAGGCTGCGAGCAAGGATTGTTTGATTGACATCATGCTGATACTGACCGACGCCAATCGACTTCGGTTCAATCTTCACCAGTTCCGCCAACGGGTCTTGCAGGCGACGGGCAATCGAAACAGCGCCGCGCAAGGATACGTCCATATCTGGGAACTCTTTGGCAGCACTCTCGGAGGCGGAATAGACCGAAGCCCCGGCCTCTGAAACCATAACTTGTGTTAGATGGAGCTGGGCAAAACGCTCGCGTAGTTCATTGACCAGAGTCTCTGTTTCGCGTGAGCCTGTGCCGTTGCCAATAGAGATAAGGTCCACATGGTGTTTGTCTGCCAATACAGCCAAGGCTGCAATGGCTTCATCCCAACGTTTGGCGGGCACATGTGGGTAGATGGTGGTGGTATCAAGCACTTTTCCGGTGGTATCAACAACAGCCACTTTTACGCCCGTGCGCAAACCTGGATCTAGTCCCATGGTTGAACGGGGGCCAGCAGGTGCTGCAAGTAGCAAATCGCGCAGGTTAAGGGCGAACACTTTGATGGCCTCTTGTTCTGCTTGCTGACGTAGTGTTGTGAATAGATCGACTTCCAGTCGTTTGGCTATTTTCTGGCTCCATGCTGCATGCACACTATCCAGTAGCCAGCGATCAGCCGGACGTCCTCGATCTGCAATTTTGAAACGGTTGGCAATGGCTGTTGCACAATGGCCCATCGTCGATTGTTCTGGGCTATCACTGTTTTCCAGAAGCTTTAAGCTCAGTATGCTTTCGTGGCGTCCACGGAATAGGGCTAGGGCTCGATGTGAGGGAATGCGTTTTAGCTGCTCGCTGTAAGAAAAATAGTCGCTGAATTTAACACCCAGCTCATCTTTACCTTTAACAACCGTAGCGGTGACGATGGCATGGCTGCTTAAATAATCGCGTAGACGTCCGATCAGGTCGGCGTCTTCACCAAAATGCTCCATCAGAATCTGACGAGCACCTTCGAGGGCAGGCACGATACTTTCAATGCCAGCTTCAGTATGAATGAATGCAGCGGCGGCTGACTCTGGTTGTAGCTTAGGGTCAGCTAGAAGCATGTGTGCTAGAGGTTCTAAACCAGCTTCGCGGGCGAGTTGTGCTTTGCTGCGACGTTTTGGTTTAAATGGAAGGTAGAGATCCTCCAGTCGTGCCATTGTTTCAGCGGCTTGAATCGTTTTTTCCAGTTCAGGCGTTAATTTTTCTTGGCCTTGAATGGATTTTAGGATGGCACGTCGACGAGATTCAAGTTCACGCAGGTAAGAGAGGCGTTCATCCAGATAGCGCAGCTGTGTATCATCAAGGCCACCCGTTGCTTCTTTACGGTAACGGGCGATAAAGGGAACCGTGGCGCCGCCATCGAGTAGGCCGATGACGGCTGAAATTTGGTGCTCATTTACATTCAGTTCTTTTGCGATACGCAGTTCAATTCGCATGGGTTCTCCCGCAGCATATGGTGAAGCTTCAAGGGGTTTGAAGTTGGCGGTAGTTTATAGCCTGATTTTAAGAATGACAGGGTAAAGACGAGATTCATAAAAAAAGGCCCCGGAATGAACCGGAGCCTTTTCTTTCTCTTGAGGAGGAGAACTATTGTCCGGAGGAATCGGGAGGGGGGGGGAGGGTGACTCACTCCGGACAAGGCGAATGATAGAAAGGTGGGGTGAGGCGCTTATGAATTATTTATGAAAGTTTTTTTATGTTTAGTTAAAGTTGATGTTTCTTGGCGAATGAGGCGAGAAATAGTAAGCTTTCGCAATGAAAACATTGATTCTGATTCGTCATGCAAAATCCGGTTGGGATGACCTCTCGGCTAGTGACTACGATCGCACGCTCAATTCAAGAGGCAAAGGCGATGCACCGAAGATGGGTTTAACACTCAATCAACGGCAGTTGGTGCCTGATCTTTTTCTTAGTAGTACCGCCGAACGAGCACGCATGAGTACGACCTTGATGCTTGAAGCAATGCCTTATCCGTTGGAAAAAGTGGCTTGGCGTAGAGAGTTATACTTGGCAACAACAAGCAAGCTGATGCAGACAATTCGCACAGTTCCCGATGTAGTGAATACGCTAGCTCTGCTAGCACATAATCCAGGCATCAGTGATTTGGCTGAAAGGTTGTCCGGTCGCGCTATTGGCAATATGCCGACGGCATCGGTGGTGCTCTTAACTGCGGA
This sequence comes from Mariprofundus sp., assembly GCA_030950555.1. Lineage (GTDB taxonomy): Bacteria > Pseudomonadota > Zetaproteobacteria > Mariprofundales > Mariprofundaceae > Mariprofundus. The sequence continues at coordinate 3,434 of JAUZRH010000042.1, forward strand.
AATAGAGAGTTGGAGTAGTGCAGGCTGCTTGTGGCAGTTATTGGATTACAACTATCCGAAGCAGTGTAGTGAAAGTTTGAATCAAGAGTAGAGGATAAATATTGTGAATAAGTCAAAAATAGAACTGTTATCGCCAGCCGGTACGATTAAAAATATGCGTTATGCGTTTGCGTTTGGAGCGGATGCTGTGTATGCTGGTCAGCCACGCTACAGCTTACGTGTGCGTAATAATGATTTTCAACTGGAAAATCTGCAGCTAGGAATTGATGAAGCGCATGCGCAAGGCAAAAAGTTTTTTGTCGCCAGCAACCTTCTACCTCATAATGGTAAGTTAAAGCACTACCTTGAACATATGCAGCCGGTGATAGATATGAAACCGGATGCCTTGATTATGGCTGACCCTGGTTTGATTATGATGGTACGTGAGCGTTGGCCTGAAATGGTCATTCACCTATCGGTACAAGCCAATACCATGAACTGGGCGGCCGTGAAATTTTGGCAGACGGTGGGCATCACACGCATTATTTTATCACGCGAATTGAGCTTAGATGAGATAGAAGAAATTCGTCAGCGTTGTCCCGATATTGAGCTAGAGGTGTTTGTGCATGGTGCGCTCTGCATGGCTTATTCTGGTCGCTGCCTGCTCTCGGGTTATTTTAACCATCGTGATGCCAATCAGGGTTCATGCACCAATGCCTGTCGTTGGGAGTATGGTATGGAGAAGGCTGCTGAGGACATCTCCGGTGATATTGTGCCGATCAAAGTGCTCGATGGCATGAATGCACAGCCATTTGCCGAGACGGGAAGTGTTGAACGTCACCCTTTGGCGGATCAAGTATATACACTCACAGAGCCGGGCCGGCCAGATGAACAAAATGCAATTTTTGAAGACGAACATGGCACCTATATTATGAATTCGAAAGACCTGCGCGCAGTGCAGCATGTGGAACGGTTGGTGCAGATTGGTGTGGATTCACTGAAGATTGAGGGGCGCACCAAATCACACTATTACGTGGCACGTACAGCGCAAACTTACCGTCAGGCCATAGATGATGCCGTGGCTGGCCGGCCATTTGATCCGGGTTTAATGCACCAGCTTGATGCGCTGGCCAATCGTGGTTATACCGACGCATTTTATACACGTAAGCGAGCCAATGCATCGCAGAATTATGAGACAGGGAACTCTAAATTTGATGTGCAACGCTTTGTTGGTGAGGTGGTTGGCTACTGTGATGAAACAGGCATGGCGGAAGTGATTGTTAAAAATAAATTCTCGGTTGGTGATTCGCTTGAACTGATTAACCCTGATGGAAACAGCACCTTTATTGTTAAGTCTATCAATAATGCTCGCTATGGTCATCCGATGGAGGTGGCTCCGGGTAGCGGTCATCAGGTGAAGATTCCTGTGCCGGTGAAAGCAGATAAACATGCACTCTTGGCGGTAAATTTGTGATAAAAAGACTCAAAGAGCTATGGAAGCAGGGTGTGGTTGGTGCCTCGGTTGTGACCAAAGAGCATGATATTGGCTTGGCTGTAGCAGCCCTGATGACAGAAATTATGCGTATGGATGGGGAGCTGGCAGCAGCTGAGAAACGTCAAATTATTATGAAATTGCAACAGCGCTTTGCTCTTGATGATCAAGCCGTGTTGGAGCTTGTCAGGCGAGCTGAAAAGATTAGCGCTGAGGCGTTGGATCTGCATCAGTTTACCTCGGTTGTGGTGAAAGGCTTTGCCACACAAGAGCGGGTGCATATTTTATCAGAGCTATGGCAAGTGGCGATGGCTGATGGTCATGTAGACCCCTATGAAGAGCAGTTGATTCGTCGAATCGCCGAGCTTTTAGGTTTACACCACAGCCAATTCATCACAGCCAAGCTCATGGCAGGCGCTTAGATAAAGGCTCCCACCCTACGCTTGCGGACCTGTCGAGTGAGAGACTCCCTGCCCTTGCCGTCATTTCACTGTAATAGACCGTCATTCCCGAAGGTTGCATCGGGAATCCATATCTAAAAAAACGCTCTGTTTGACCTCAATCCCCATAGCCTCCACCTTGTATCATACGGACATGATGAGTGAGAGACTCCCTGTCCTTGTTGTCATTTGGCAGCAGTTGACCGTCACTCGATCGAAGGAGTGAAAATTTATTTGTATCAACGCTCTGTAGTGAAGGGATTCCCGCCTCCGCGGGAAGCAAGCAGCGGTGTTCCCGCTGCGCGATAGCGTTCATGAGACTGCCCCAATCAATCAGACCCGGTTTTGGTTGTTTGGCTAAGGGCCTCGGAAATAATAAAACATCCAAAAGGTGCGCAGGATAGTTGTTGGATTCAAGGCGCAGAAACAGGCGCATAGCTGGGCCTATGTAACTGTTTCTGCAACGTAGAAGGCGAGCTTATAGACCAGCACGTGGATGT
>JAUZRH010000043.1 GCA_030950555.1 Mariprofundus sp.
GATTCAAGGCGCCAAATCAAGCGCATAAGCAAGCCCTGAATGGGCGCGATAGCCTACGTCCTTTAGTAGTAACTCTGTGGCAACGCAGAATGCGGACTTATAGACCAGCACGTGGATGATTTATTCTTTCCGCGGCCCTAAAGCAACGACTTATTTATTTACGATGCCTTAGGGCCATCACTATTTTTTCTGAAAAATATCGATTCGGGCAGGCGGAAAATTAGCCCAGACAGTTTTTTTACTGATATGATGAAAACCTGCATTGAATAAGCGGTTATATTTGAGCAGATCGTACGTGAACTGCACAAAGTATCCCCCGGGTTGAAGTTTCTTGCGTGCGGCCTCCAAAATATCAACAACCATCAGGTCAGGGATACTTTTCAAAGGCAGAGAGGATATAATGACGCCCACTTCACACTCAAGCGAGGTAATATCTGCAGCAGATGCATTGATCACGTGAAGACCCGGAAACTTTCGTTTCAGGTGCATACATAACGGCTCTGATAACTCGAACACATAAATATTTTCAGGTAAATAACCGCTATCAACCATCGCACTTGTGATAGGTCCAGTACCGCCCCCAAACTCCACAACAACCTCGGTGTCAGCCGGCAATGCGCTGGCCATTTGGCTAGCCAGATAGCGTGAACTAGGAACCAATGTCCCAACTGATTTAGGGCTTCGAATCAAAGCCTTCGTCAGCCGAATGTGATTTAACATAATCTTATCCTTACCTAACTGATGTTTCAGCGTTCTTAAAAAGAAGCAAGTAAGCAATAGTAGAAAAGAAGATAATAAACATAGTCTTTGCCTGTTATGGGGCAAACACTATTTCAATCTATTTCGCTTATACGTTGCTTACGAAAAAACGGTAAAACTTCAGCTTACCTATGAGCCACTTGCAAAACCCATGAGCGGCGATTAACTGCCCCACTCCGTCGTATTTCTAGGCTACGTTCAGCGTATGGAACCACCATGCCCTTCATTTCATCCTAAAAATACGCTCGAAGTGGGATTGTCACTCATCCACCCAGAGTTTTGCAAGTGGCTCTATATATAAATTTAAAATACGCTATACTTTATTGTAAAGCTCAAGCCTACTTTTTACACTAAAAAAAGTAAAAAGTAGGCCCTGTCCTGCAAATCTTATGCCTTGTGATAAATCTCTGAACCAGTATTTACAAAGGCCTCGGATTGCTCAGCCATTCCTGCATCAATCGCCGTACCTGTATCCATACCATGCTCATGCGCATAATCACGTACATCTTGCGTAATTTTCATCGAGCAAAATTTAGGACCGCACATAGAGCAGAAATGTGCCACCTTGGCTGAATCTTTTGGCAGGGTCTCATCATGGTAAGAACGAGCGGTATCAGGATCAAGCGAAAGGTTAAACTGATCATCCCAACGGAATTCAAAACGTGCTTTAGATAGTGCATCATCACGATGTTGTGCTCCGGGATGTCCCTTGGCCAGATCTGCCGCATGCGCTGAAATCTTATAAGTAATCACACCTATTTTTACATCATCGCGATTTGGTAGGCCCAAATGCTCTTTTGGTGTGACATAACAGAGCATCGCACAGCCATACCAACCGATCTGGGCCGCCCCAATACCCGAGGTGATATGATCATAACCCGGGGCAATATCTGTGGTCAGGGGGCCTAAGGTATAAAAGGGCGCTTCATCACAATGTTTAAGCTGCTCGTCCATATTGGTCTTAATCATATGCATCGGAATATGGCCAGGGCCTTCAATCATCGTCTGAATATCATGTTTCCAGGCAATTTTGGTCAATTCACCGAGTGTACGTAGCTCGCCAAACTGGGCTTCATCATTGGCATCTGCAATAGACCCTGGACGCAGTCCATCGCCAAGAGAGAATGAGACATCATACGCTTTCATGATCTCACATATATCTTCAAAGTGAGTATAAAGGAAGCTCTCCTGATGATGTGCCAAACACCATTTGGCCATAATCGCTCCACCACGAGAGACAATACCAGCCAGACGTTTCGCCGTAAGCGGCACATAACGCAGTAGTACACCGGCATGAATGGTGAAGTAATCAACACCCTGCTCAGCCTGTTCAATCAAGGTATCTCGGAAAATTTCCCATGTAAGGTCTTCCGCAACACCATCAACTTTTTCCAGAGCCTGATAGATCGGTACTGTTCCAATTGGCACCGCAGAATTACGGATAATCCACTCGCGCGTCTCATGAATATTTTTACCTGTTGAGAGATCCATAATGGTATCCGAGCCCCAACGGGTTGCCCAGGTCATCTTCTCCACCTCTTCTTCAATAGAAGAACTCACAGCAGAGTTGCCGATATTACCATTGATTTTCACTAGAAAATTACGGCCAATAATCATCGGTTCTAGTTCAGGATGGTTAATATTAGCGGGAATAATAGCCCGCCCACGGGCAATTTCATCGCGTACAAACTCAGGCGTAATCTGCGCTGGAATTGCAGCACCATAGCTCTGTCCTGGATGCTGTGTTGTGATCTCACACAGCTCCTCGCGCCGCTGATTTTCTCGAATAGCAACAAACTCCATCTCCGGGGTAATAATACCTTGGCGAGCATAGTGCATCTGAGATACATTTTTACCGACTTTAGCACACAGCGGTGCACGCAAGTGAGCAAAACGGAGCTGATCCAACGCAGCATTATCACGACGTTCACGACCATAATCGCTACTCAGTCCTGTCAATGACTCGGTATCATTGCGCTCGCCAATCCATGCATCACGGATAGCAGGCAACCCCTTGGCCAAACTGATATCCACCGTCGGGTCGGTATAAGGACCTGATGTATCATAGACCAAAACAGGTGCATTCTCTTCTAATCCATCTCGGGTGGTGGTCGCAGAGAGAGCAATCTCGCGCATTGGCACACGAATATCAGATCGTGAGCCCTCAATATAAATTTTACGAGAATTAGGAAACGGCTGTCTGGCTGCCGCATTGTTCGCAACAATATCCGTTGCACCTGCCTGTGTTGTCATTATTCCTCCAGAAACCATAGCTGTTAAGTGCGCAATCATACCCGAGCAAACGACTAGGGTATAGTTTAGCGTCAATTAAATCCTGCTACTTCTTATTAGTATTGCTCTAAACGCTGCCGTAGAAACGAGTAAAATACACCCCACGCCATCTGCCCCACCCTAGAATAGAGAGCGCGACCATGCTTTTTTTTTGGGGGGGGGACTACTTTAGTCGCACATCAACATCAAAAGATGCGTGACTAAAGTCCCACCCCCAAGCATTAAGACCAATCATTTTCAACAAACAGGCCGCCTGAGAATAGAGACTATGGCGAGAGAAAACTGAATTGCCTCGGATTTTCGTCCCCTTTGCGGCGAATCGCTAGGTCTCAAAATAATACGGGGTAAAATCCGGTCAGAATCCGATTTTTTTTGCAGTAGGTTTGCCATTCTTAGACAGCCTCCTAGTATAGCTGCACGCAACAAATCAAGCTCCGCCATTCATTTGACTGAAGTAATTATTGACACGCGATGAGTGGCATAGCTTAAAACGGAAGGTAACATAGTGACGCTAAAAATCAGGATAAAAGAAGCGACATTTAACACACAACAAGTATCTTCTTATCCATTTAAGACAGTAGATAAGCGGTGAACCTCTATCTAGATTATTTTGGTTTAAAAGAGCCCCCCTTCTCCATCGCTCCCAACCCACGTTATCTATATATGACGCATCAACATCAGGATGCCTTAGCGCACCTGCGCTATGGCCTGCAAGGCGAGGGCGGCATTTTACTGCTGACAGGTGAAGTTGGCACAGGTAAAACAACCATTAGCCGTCGGTTATTGGAGACCACCGGTGAGCTTTACCATTTCGCCTGGATCATCAACCCTAGGCTCTCGATTACAGAGCTACTTGCTACGATTTGCGATGAATTCAAACTTAGTTACGTGCCCGAGTGCAACAGTATTAAGCACTTCACCGACCTTATTAGCGCCTTTTTAATTCAACTACACAGTCAGGCACAAAATGCCGTATTAATTATCGATGAGGCTCAAAACCTTTCACCAGATGTACTGGAGCAACTACGTCTATTAACCAATTTAGAGACCAATGAACGGAAACTCCTACAGATTATTCTACTGGGTCAACCCGAATTAAGAGTCATTCTAGCAAAAACAGAACTCAGGCAGTTAGCTCAACGCATCACTGTTCGCTATCACCTTACGCCTCTTAATCTAAATGAAACAGGCGAGTACATCCGTTACCGACTCTCTATTGCCGGCTGCCCCCTACCCCTTTTCAACGCTGCTATCATCAAAACAATCCACCAACGCAGCCAAGGTACGCCCCGGCTGATTAATTTATTATGCGACCGCATCCTGCTGGGTATGTATAGTCAAGCAACACAAATCGCCCAACCCAAACATGTCCAACAAGCAGCCCTAGAACTCTTTGGCGAACAAGCAAAAAAGTCTTATCTTACGCTCTCAGCTATGCTTGCTGTCACCATATTTTCTCTCATCTCAGCTCTTTTTTTCTATATCAATCAACATCCAGCCTCCATTCCATCTGAATTTGAAAATGTTAAAATAACGGACAACAAGCAGCTACAGATATCCACTCCGGCGCTTACGATTAACAGCACGGCAGAACCTATCCAAGCGCCAGCAACCAGCACCCATAAAGCAGCCTCGATTCAAACTGTTCCAGCTAGTCCTGAACCACGCCCCTTACAAACTGATATTATAGCGAACCCTTTGCCGCCTACGCAACAAATACTGGAAAGCAAGCAGAGTGAGCAAGCCGACACCTCGATTTTAAGCCGTTCAGCTCAGCCAGTCAGCAGACTGCCGTGGTTATCGATCGAAAAAACAGGTGACAAAATTAGCGCCTTTCAAACCTTACTTAATATTTGGGCTGTAGATTTAAACATCCATAGTAAACGAGACCCCTGCTCGCAAATTGAAGAAAAAAATATTTTCTGTCTACAACTGAGAGCACAAACATGGATGTTAGAAGCATTCAATGGGCCAGCGATATTTCAAACTATTGATACAACTGGAAAGAACCATTTTGCTGTCATTCGTTTGATGGATGGCGAAAATATTACGCTCCAATTAAATAAAGAACAGTGGACGATCAAGCGACATGAACTACTTCAGCATTGGCATGGCGATATCACACTCTTCTGGAACCATCCACCTGGCTATCAGAAAAGCCTTCACCCGGGTGATTCAGGTTTAACCGTCCAGTGGCTATCTAAGCAATTAGATCAAATTCAAGGCACAATCATCCCGCCCAGACAGCGCTGGATTATGGATGAAGTGATGGTTGAGCGCCTTAAAACATTCCAACGCGCGCAAGAAATCTACCCCGATGGTATCGCTGGCCCGATGACACTGATGCGCATACAGCAGCTAACTGGCGCTACATCACCGCCGCAGTTAATGATGCCTAAAGGGATAGCAGATTAATGTCATATATTCTCGATGCCTTAAATAAATCAGAATCCATCCGTACAAGCAAAAAACGACCACCGATGATTCACACCAATCCGGAGACCGTCATTCCAGCAAAAGGGCAACGAAAGTGGCTGTTTATCTTACTCACCTGTGCTCTACTACCATGGTTATGGTTCGCTGGATCATCGCTGATATCCAGTGATAAGGAGAAAATCCCCCGCGCCACAACGGCGCCCAGCGTCATGCCAATGCTCATCAAGAAGAAACAAGAGACGGCCATGCAACTTCCACTGAAAACAACAGAACCACTCGCACGCTCAGAATTACCGAGTAGCCCGAACAAACAAGCCATCACCCCATCAACGCTGTCTCTTTCCGAAGAGAGGGCGATATTGCAAAACGCAGTCATTGCAAAAGAATTCACAACTACGCCATCACAGCCAGACACGGCTGATGCCAACATCCCCGATCGCTCCCATCTATCGCTAAGCGAGCAAGCATCGCTGCCGGATGTACATATAGAAGGGCATATCTATGACAAAATAGCCACGAGACGCATGGTTATCATCAACGGCCAAGTGCGCCATGAAAAACAGAACATTGAAAATGGCCTAATACTAGAGGAGATCACCAGTGATGGTGTGATCCTAAACTATAACGGAACGGTCTTCCACATTGGAACCTTTGACTAATCACGCATCCCATATAACGATTAAAACAATACGCTCATTTCGTGCTATAGTGATTCAAGTATAAATTGTCGGTCATTTCCGATGCAACCCTCGGGAAGGTTGAGCGGCGTTCCCGCTACGCGATAGGGTTAGCGAAACAGATCGTCTATTTTGAACTGCACTCCCATGGCGACGGGAAGTGTCTGAGTGATTCGGGCAGTCTAAAACCAACCCTATCGCGTAGCGGGAACGCCGCCCAAGCTTCCCGTGGAGAACCTGCCCCCGCGAAGGCGTGGGGCGGGAATCCATCCTCGTTCCCACGCTCCTGCGTGGGAACGCATAGGCAGAGCGTTTATTTTGGTTTTATCAGCAAATAAATGGTTAAAGCACCTCAACTGCGCGACTGGCTAGACGCGAGCGTTCTCCCGCTTTCAGCGCAATATGACCAGCATGCTCCCAACCGGCAAAGGATGAAACAACACGCGTCAAACCATTGGTGTAAGGGGTTAAATAAGGCGTATCAATCTGAGCATTATTACCCAAAATAATAATTTTTGAATCTTCGCCCATACGAGTCACAATTGTTTTCATCTGATGGGGTGTCATATTTTGAGCCTCATCCACAATGAGCCATGTTTTGGTAAAGGTACGCCCACGCGCAAACGAAAGCGCGGCAATTTCAATGCGATTCTGTCCTAAAATATCAGCAATATTGGACGCCTCATCACCAAGTAGAATAGATAAATTATCAGTAATAGCACCCATCCATGGTTCCAGTTTTTCCCTCTCTGTACCCGGAAGAAATCCAATATCCTGGCCCATCGGCACGGTAGCACGCGTCACGAGTATTTTATCATAGAGCCCCATATCAAGTGTTTGATGCAATCCAGCGGCAAGTGCTAGAAGTGTTTTACCGGAACCCGCCAAGCCCAACATCGCAACCAGATCCAGATTAGCATCCATTAACAGGTTCATAGCCATATTCTGTTCTGTATTTCTCGCCTGAATGCCCCATATCGCATTACGCTCCTGACGAAAAGAGACTGCATCCTGCAGATGCACTCGGCGTCCCTGCGCTACTTCAGAGCAGCGCATCACAATTTCTCGTTCTCCCGGCAGAAGAACAAAGGAATTGATAAAAGGCAGAGCTAAGGCTTCAGGCCATGTCACCACAAAATGATTGCCATGATCATGCTCAAGCACCTGCATATCATTACCCATCGCCTGCCAAGCAGCCTCATCCAACCTTATTTTACCACTAGGTAGGATAGAGAGATCCGTAACAACACGGTCCGAGCGGTAATCCTCCGTAGTCAAACCCAGTGCTCGCGCTTTGATACGCATATTAATATCTTTGGAGACCAAGATAACTTGACGCCCTTTATGCTCACCCTGCAGAGCTAGAGCCACGGCAATAATTTTATTATCAGCAAGCCCTTGAATCATTGCTTCGGGCAAATTTTCTGTTGAATGTTGATTTAACTCAAAAAATAATCGCCCACCCCCTGGAAGCGCACACCCTTTTGCCATATCCTCACAACTATCACTAAGTTCCTCAAGTTGCCTAGAAGCCTCACGTACATTACGCGCCAGCTCATCCATCCCTTTTTTCACCTGATCCATCTCTTCGAGTACCACGATAGGTAGTATCACATCGTGTTCGTCAAAGTGGGTTAAAGCATTGGGGTCATGAATCAGCACATTCGTATCTAAGATATAAATTTTACGTTCAACAGCATTATTCATGGTGATCCTCCTGGGTCGTTGCAGTGATTTGACGTAGTCTGTCACAGAAGATATCGAAGGCATACAAAAATAATGTTCAAAAAAACTTGACAACGGATATCTGCTTGGCATGATTCGCCCCGTTCCGCGGGTATAGCTCAGTTGGTAGAGCGCGACCTTGCCAAGGTCGAGGTCACCGGTTCGAGCCCGGTTACCCGCTCCAAACAAAAAGGGACCTTCGGGTCCCTTTTTTAACTAAGCTTGGTAGATGGCAGGGTGGCTCAGTGGCTACGGCGGAGGACTGCAAATCCTTTATTCGCGAGTTCGATTCTCGCCCCTGCCTCCAAGCAGTTAAGCACAACGACTGTTTAAGCTCACCCGAAGCTTAAACAGCAGGCTCCATTTACCATCATTCGGGACGATATGCGGGTATAGCTCAGTTGGTAGAGCGCGACCTTGCCAAGGTCGAGGTCACCGGTTCGAGCCCGGTTACCCGCTCCAAACATAAAGGGATCCTTTTGGGTCCCTTTATTCTTTTATAAAACAAACATCTCTCTTTAGAGCCAATTGCAAAACTCTGGGTGGATGAGCGGCAATCCCACTTTGAGTCCATTTTTGAGGTGGACTGAGGTGCATGGTGGTTCCATGGAGCAAACAACAGCGCGGGTTGGGCCAAAGTGGGGCCGCCGATCGCCGCTCACGAGTTTTGCAATTGGCTCTTCCGTAAGCCGGATGAATCCTGAGCGTTTTTTATTGATTCCCTCACCCCAACCCTCTCCCGGAGGGAGAGGGTTGGGGTGAGGGAATCAATTTGGCGAAGCCTTTTCCGTCTTAAGAAAAGCCTTAATGTGTAAACCGGAAAATGAAGGGTGCCACGTTTCACATATAAAAACTGACACAATGCGTTTAAAGTTGTTCAGCTTCCTCAAGCTCTTCGCAGCGTTGGAGCCATTCGTTCTCGATATCAGAAATCTGCTGGTTTAATTGTCCAGTTTCAATCGTTAGGGCTTTTTGTAGTGCTACTTGGGTGCCGTCGTAAAGCGCTGGGTCGGAGAGTTGCGTGTCAATGATAGCTTTTTTTGTATGAAGGGTTTGCAGCGCAATTTCGAGTTTTTTAATTTGCTTGCGTAGTGGTTGTAGTGATTTTCGCAGCTCTGCCCGATTGCGTCGATCATCCCTACGCGAAGGGAGTGCATCGGCGTTTTCACAGCTCTCTACCTCGTCATCGCGTGAACTCAACAGATAATTGGCGTAATCATCGAGGTCACCAGTAAACGGTGTTGCCTTTTTATCAGCGACTAGAATCAACTGATCACAGACTGTGCGTAGAAGATGACGATCATGTGAAACCAAAATCATCGCTCCTTCAAACTCCTGCAGCGCCATGCAGAGAGCATGCCGCATATCCATATCCAGATGGTTAGTAGGTTCATCAAGGAGAAGTAGATTGGGTTGTTGATAGACAATCAGAGCAAGCACCAAACGCGCTTTTTCACCACCGGAGAGCGGAGCAATGGGATGGGTTGCCATATCGCCATGGAAATCAAAGCCGCCCAGATATTGACGAGCCTCTTTTTCAGAGAGCTGGTCATTAACCATCTGTAGGTGTTGGATGGGTGAAAGTTCATGGTGTAGTTGTTCTAGCTGATGCTGAGCAAAGTAGCCGATGCGTAGCTCTTTTGCCTCATCCCTGTTGCCGCTATTGGCTAACAGTTCTCCTGCTAGCAGCTTAATCAATGTAGATTTACCCGCACCATTAGGGCCAAGTAAGCCGATTCTCTCACCTGGAAGCAGGCTCAATGAGATGTTATGAAGGATTGTTTTTTCACCATAGCCGGCAGATGCTTTATTGAGTCGGAGTAGGGGATTAGGGACAAGGCCGGGAAAGCGGAAGCTGAATGAAAAGGGCGAATCGACATGGGCTGGTGCAATCAACTGCATACGTTCAAGTGCCTTGATGCGGCTTTGAGCTTGTTTGGCTTTGCTAGCCTTGGCTTTGAAGCGGTTAATGTAGCTATTCATGTGCTCAATTTGATCTTGCTGCTTCTCATGCGCTGACTGCTGCTGGGCCAGCTTTTCTATTCGCATACGTTCAAAAGCAGAATAGTTGCCGCTATAAAGAGTGAAATGTTGCTGTTCGATATGGCCGACATGCGTAATACAGCGATCAAGGAAATCTCGGTCATGTGAAATAAGTAACATGGCACCGGCATAAGCACGTAACCATTTCTCCAACCAGATCACCGCTTCCAGATCAAGATGGTTGGTTGGTTCATCCAGCAGCAGTAGGTCGGAACGACACATCAGAGCTCTGGCTAGATTCAGTCGCATGCGCCAACCACCTGAGAAGCTGGCAACACTGTTTTCTTCTTCTCCAGGGGTAAAGCCGAGGCCATGCATTAAGCGAGCTGCCCGAGCCGGTGCGGCATAACCATCAATTGTGGCAATACGCTCATGTAGCTTGGCTATCTTTTCGCCATCACCACTACTTTCAGCTGTTGCTAGTAGTGTTTCAAGCTCTGTTAATTCTGCATCGCCCTGCATAATATAGTGCAAAGCTGGAATCGGCAGACCGGGCGTCTCTTGGGCAACATGAGCGATGGTAATGTTGCGATCAAGACGGAAGGATCCGCTACTCTCCTCTAATTGACTAAGGATTAAACCGAATAGCGACGATTTACCACAACCATTGGCCCCTGTAATGCCCAACTTATCACCACTATGAATGGTAAAGTTTGCATCCTCAAAAAGAATTTTATTGCCGCGTTGTAATGAAAGTTGTTCAAAATAGAGCATGCCGTACTCTATGCAGATAAGTTGAAATCTGAAAGTAGAGTTGTTTCAACCCAAATTGTTTACATGTTTATCGCGTCGTTGTTTTGTTGTTATTATTTAAAATCCTTGGCCGCAGCGTAAGCGATTATTATTTTTTTCGGCATCCTTTATTGACTGGTGTAGGCTTCCCTTTTAAGGATGGACAATAATGATTAGAACAGGTTTCGCGAGGTCAAACATAGCGTTTTTAGAAATGGATTCCCGTCTCCACGGGAAGCAAGTGGCGGCGTTCCCGCTACGCGATAGGCTTAGTTTTAGACTGCCCGAATCACTCAGGCACCCGCCCGTCATTCCCGAAGGTTAAATCGGGAATTCACGTCAACAGAAACGCTCTGTTTGATTCTAACACCAATGGATTTCCGCCCCACGCCATCGCGGGGGCATGTTCTCTACGGGAATGACGGGCGTAATGCTCAAATTACCTTAGGGCCACGGAAAGAATAAATCATCCACGTGCTGGTCTATAAGGGCCACGGAAAGAATAAAGTATCCAGGTTATGCGCAGGATAGTTGTTGGATTCAAGGCGCCAAATCAAGCGCATAGCAGGGCTATGTAACTGATTTGGCAACGCAGAATGCGGACTTATAGACCAGCACGTGGATGATTTATTCTTTCCGCGACCCTAAAACAATGAATGTCAATTCAGGGAATATAGGCTCTGATATCCAGACCCTAATATTTTAATTGATTCCCCTGATTCTTTGTTAACATTGAGTATGTCGGTCTGAGTTACTGGCTTGACCGCTATTTTCAATAAATTGCCGGAGTGGATATTTCCATCTTGGCTATAAACCACAATACCAATCAATAGTAGGGCCAAAATATTTTTCACCACGAACAAAACCATATCGCTATTTTGAATTAAATCTGGCATCGATCCTCCCTTCTCTTTAACCCACACCTAACATCAGTAGACTCCCAATCTGATCATAAACAGAAATTACGGAGTGTGTTATTCAAGAACTCCAACTGTCAGCTTCTTTTAACTGCATAACAATCAGCAAATCACCTCACTTTCACTAGGCAAACGTGGAGGAAATGAAAGCAAATTAACGCTCATCACTACGAATGGTGATATTGCTCACTTTCACGCCTTTCGTTTACGGCTTTAATTCAACCATAAGCCGACGGAGGTACAAATATGAAAAAATCACTTCTTACACTCGTTTCACTTTTTTTATTACTGAGCGGCTCTTCATACGCCGTTGCCGGCAATTCGGACATCACGACAACTACAGTCAAATGGACTGTTGAGAACCCTACACACGATTGGCAAAGCAGTCGTAAAAAGAGTGCTAAAAATATCGACTGGCGAGCTAAAAAAGTTAAAAATAGTTGGCAAGCAGAAAAAGAGAGTAGCGGCGATATCGTTGAGTGGTTTACCGACGAAGGCAGAAAGATTTAATTCGCATAGAGGTATCCTTCATTATCCGGTTTACACATGAAGGCTTTCCACTTAAGATGGACAGGCTTCGTCAAATAGTTGACTCCCTCTCCCTGAGGGCGAGGGAGCAAGAGCCTGAGCTGTCGAAATAAGGGCCGCGGAAAGAATAAATCATCCACGTGCTGGTCTATAAGTCCGCCTTCTGCGTTGCCACAGAGTGACTACTAAAGGCAGTAGGCTATCGCGCCCATTCAGGGCTTGCTTTATGCGCTTGATTTGGCGCCTTGAATCCCAGCTTCTATCCTGCGTAGAACCTGGATACTTTATTCTTATGTCACTTTGCTGCGAAAGTTGGCTAGGTTGCAGGAGATACTTCCCTTTAGCGTGAAGTTTTGACCGGTTCGGATCTCCATAGTTACTGCGCGCAGTACGCCGGCCAAGATGCGCGTGATTAACACCTTAAGAGAGTGGGGAATTTATATGGATGAGGTCTTTTTTCTGGGGTGGATTGGATAAATCAAAGGTGTTAAAAGCATTTAAATTGAGCTTTGTACGTAATCAGGTCATCGTTTATTTACTGCGGCAGAATAAAAAAAGGGCCGGTCGAAGCGTCTTCGGTCGGCCCTTTTTTTTGCTGCTGTAAAATTAATCTAATAACTTATTAAGTAGAGAAGGGGAGAAGAAGATGTCACTGGCTTTCCAGATTAGAATGCTTCCATCTTTAGTAATGATGGCGGTGAACCAGTCATCTTTGTTTGTTGTGCTTACAAACTTGAGGCTTACTCTGGAGTAGGAGAGCGATTCTCTGCTCATGTCGAAGGCGTTGAAGGATACTTTGCCATCGCTGTCTTTCTTTGCGATGGATGTTTTAATCAAGAGTTCTACGATGTTTTCAGGTGTAACGTGGACATTGGGGTGGTTGCTGTTGATCGTGGCTGAGCTGGAATATTTATCGTTAGGATCCTTTTTTACGGTATCCATAATGCCGGGCATCTGTCCTCGGATTGCATTATTGATCTTGGTGAAATTAATACCGTCGTTTAGTTCTTCAGGACTGTTTTGTGTAACGCCTGAGATAATATGTGCTTTGGTAAGTAGTAGGCCACCAAAAAGTGCTGAGGCTACAACTGCTGCACAGGTCACATAAAACAGGACCATTCTTATACCATTATTCTGCGTTTTGTTCGTGCTCATTTTTTATCTCCTTCTAAATAATAAGTGATATAAATTCACAGGGTTCGTTTGATTAAAAGGTATATCAACGATGAAACTATATGCGGTTATTATTACAAGAGCTATTTATAATTCAAGTACTGTTATTAGACGCGGCCATCTACGCTATCATATATTGCTGTGCGGCAGCAGACGAGCGGTGTTGAATGCCGGCGTTTAGGTATTGAAACGACAGGGCTTGTGGTGTCGTGATCTAAGGGAAATAGAAAGGTTATTCGTGTCTATTTCGTAGCTGTCGTGCCTGGTGTTGGCTGGGAAGGTGGCCCGAAAAAAAAGTAAACGTGAAGCGTAGCTTTGGCTTCCCACTTAAGGTGGAATAAAAATAGAGCCATGAAGCACTTGTTGAATCAAAAACACGGCATCTGTCAGTAGCTATAAAAAAATAGTTAACGCTCTACGTTGCCTTACAGCTGAAAGATGCCTCTTCATCTTCCGTCATTCCTGACCTGATCGGGAAGCCATGGGTTTTATGTAAACAGAGCGTTTTTTTGATGTGGACTCCCGACTAAAGCATCGGGAATGACGGTCAATTGTAGCGAAATAACGGCGAGAGCAGGGAGTCTCTGACTCGTTATGTCCGAAAGGCTTAGGTCGGGCGACTATGGCATTGAGTTCAAACAGCTTGTTGAATAAAAATACTATAACCGAAAGCATTACATAATCTTTGTTATTGCAGGTGTCCGTCTTAAATGGAAGCCGTAATTCGCATATTTGTTTATCACTCGCGCGGATGACGAGAAAAGGTGTCTTCAAGCTTGAATCAGTAGATCAATAATACTCGGAGCTGAATAGATAGTTCATATCATTAGCTTGATCTGTGAGAGGGTGGAATAAAAAAGCAGTTGCAGATAATGGTTGACAGGTGTGGCTAGCATCATTACGGTTCGCGACCCCTCGCAGACACCTTCTTTGGAAGTGATGTTAGCAGGGTGAAAGTTTTTAATGAGGTAATCATGCCAACAGTCAATCAGTTGATTCGCAAGTCACGCAAAGACAAGCGTAAAATCAACAAGGTTCCGGCCTTGCAGGCTTGTCCGCAGCGTCGCGGCGTTTGTACACGTGTGTATACAACTACGCCAAAGAAACCAAACTCAGCTTTGCGTAAAGTTGCACGTGTCCGCTTGACCAATGGTCAGGAAGTCACAGCTTATATTCCAGGTGAGGGTCATAAGTTGCAGGAGCATTCCGTTGTACTTATTCGCGGTGGTCGTGTGAAGGATCTTCCAGGTGTACGTTACCATATTTTGCGTGGTGTTTTGGATACAACGGGTGTGGATGGCCGTAAACAGGCTCGCTCGAAGTATGGCGCCAAGCGTCCGAAGTAAGAGAGGAATTTAGTTATGCCACGTAAGGGTCCAGTATCACGCCGTCCGGTTACTCCGGATGCAAAATATGCAGACAGTAAGGTTTCCATCGTCATTAATAAAGTGATGTTAGATGGTAAAAAGAATATTGCAGAATCCATTGTTTATGAAGCAATGGATATCGCTGCACAGAAGACGGGTACAGAGGCTTTGGCTGTTCTGCATCAGGCTCTCGAAGCAGTGCGTCCACAGGTAGAAGTTAAGTCTCGCCGTGTTGGTGGTGCAACGTACCAAGTGCCGATTGAAGTTTCTGATCGTCGCCAGCAGTCATTGGCTGTGCGTTGGTTGATCGAGTTCTCTCGCAAACGTTCTGAGCATACCATGGCAGAGCGTTTGGGTAATGAAATCGCTGACTCAATTAATGAGCGTGGCGGTGCATTTAAGAAACGTGATGAAACGCATCGTATGGCTGAGGCTAATAAGGCATTTTCACACTTTCGCTGGTAAAATGGTTCGCGGTATATTACTATGCCGACCGATTAGCGAAAAGTAGTTCGATAAATAAGATAGATTCAACGAATAATGCAGGTGAAAGCTTGCAATAGTTCTTTTAAATTTGATGAAACCCAAGGAGTGGCGACGTGGCTCGTATAACACCACTAGAGCGTATGCGTAATATTGGCATTATGGCTCATATTGATGCTGGCAAGACAACAACAACTGAACGTGTATTGTTTTATACAGGCGTTAGTCACAAAATAGGTGAAGTTCATGATGGCGCTGCCACCATGGATTGGATGGAGCAGGAACAGGAACGTGGCATCACGATTACTTCTGCTGCAACAACTTGCACATGGGATAACCATCAGATTAACATTATTGACACCCCCGGCCATGTGGACTTCACCATTGAAGTTGAGCGCTCTCTGCGCGTACTAGATGGCGCGGTGGGTGTATTCTGCGCTGTGGGTGGTGTACAACCTCAGTCAGAGACCGTTTGGCGCCAAGCTGACAAATACAACGTACCTCGCATTGCCTTTGTAAATAAGATGGATCGTACCGGCGCTGATTTCTTTATGTGCATTGACTCCATTCGTGAGCGTTTGGGTCATAATGCCGTTGCCCTGAATATCCCCATTGGTGCCGAAGAAAACTTCCTCGGTGTTGTCGACCTTGTAACCATGAAAGCCATTGTCTGGAAAGATGAAGCAATGGGTGCGATGTATGATATCGTGGAAATTCCCGAGGAATTGAAAGAGCAGGCTGAAGAGTATCGCGAGAAGTTGCTTGATGCGGTATTGGTCAATGATGAAGAGTTGATGATGGCTTACCTCGAAGGTGAGGAAGTTAATGAGGCTGCCCTGAAGAAGTGCATTCGTCAGGCTGTGCTGGATATCTCTGTGATTCCTGTATTGGCTGGTACAGCCTTTAAAAACAAAGGTGTACAGACACTGCTTGATGCAGTGGTTGATTATATGCCAGCGCCAACGGACGTGCCTGCGATTAAAGGTGTTGATCCTGATTCAGATGAGCCTGATGAACGTCATGCTTCTGATGAGGAGCCATTCTCGGCTTTAGCCTTTAAAGTAATGACCGATCCATTTGTCGGCACCTTAACTTTCTTCCGAGTTTATTCTGGTGTTGCAGAAGCCGGTTCTTATGTAATCAACTCAACCAAGGGCAAACGTAAAGAGCGCTTGGGTCGTATCCTTCAGATGCATGCTAACGAACGTTCTGAGATTAAAGAAGTACGTTCCGGTGATATTGCTGCAGCTGTGGGTCTGAAGTCGACCACCACGGGTGATACACTCTGTTCGATTAACTCTCCTATTATTCTTGAGCGTATGATTTTCCCTGAGCCTGTTATTTCGGTTGCTATTGAACCAAAAACTAAAGTAGATCAGGAGAAAATGGGTGTGGCTCTTGGCCGCCTAGCCGCTGAAGACCCTTCTTTCCGTGTGCGTACTGATGAAGAGACAGGACAGACAATTATTTCAGGTATGGGTGAACTGCATCTGGAAATTCTAGTTGACCGTATGCGTCGTGAGTTTGGTGTTGAGGCAAATGTCGGTAAGCCACAAGTTGCTTATCGTGAAACGATTCGTGGTAAAACCAAAGCTGAAGGTAAGTTTGTTCGTCAGTCAGGCGGTCGTGGTCAGTATGGTCACTGTTGGCTGGAGATCGAACCGCTGGAAGTTGGTGGTGGTTTTGAGTTCGTTGATAAAATCTCTGGTGGTTCTATTCCACGTGAATATATCCCAGCTGTTGGTAAGGGTGCTGAAGAGGCCATGGCAAATGGTGTTCTAGCTGGCTATCCAATGGTAGATGTCAAGGTCACTGTCGTTGACGGTTCTTACCATGACGTCGACTCGAATGAAATGGCCTTTAAGGTTGCTGGTTCGATGGGTTTCCGTGCCGGTTGTGCGCAGGCTAAACCAGTAATTCTTGAGCCAATGATGGAAGTTGAAGTAGTCACACCTGAAGATTACATGGGCGATATTGTTGGTGATTTGAACCGTCGTCGTGGTCGTATTCTTGGTATGGAAGATCGCCATGGCGCCAAGGTGATTGATGCTGAAGTGCCGCTTTCTGAGATGTTTGGTTATTCCACAAATGTTCGCTCCATGTCTCAGGGGCGCGCAACATATACCATGCAGTTTAAGCACTATGAAGAAGTTCCAAAAAATATCGCATTAGAAATTATTGCAGCAGTTAAAGGTTAAGGAGTAGATCATGGCAAAGGAAAAGTTTGAACGCAATAAACCGCACGTTAATATTGGTACCATTGGTCACGTAGATCATGGCAAGACCACATTGACAGCGGCGATCACCAAGGTTCTTTCCTTGACTGG
>JAUZRH010000044.1 GCA_030950555.1 Mariprofundus sp.
AGGGTTGGGGTGAGGGGATCAATAAAAAACGCCCATGATTCATCCGGCTTACGGAAGATGAAGAAATATTTGGCTCATTCAAATTATAAGTGGAAAATCTGAAAACCCAACGCCATCCAGCTTTCCTTCGTGAGGGTCTCCATCCTCGGATAAGCGCCTGGTTTTTAATGATTCTGGGAGCGGGAATTGAGTTCCGCAAGATTTTGCTGTTGTTAGGGCCGCGGAAAGAATAAATCATCCACGTGCTGGTCTATAAGTCCGCATTCTGCGTTGCCACAGAGTTACTACCAAAGGCAGTAGTCTATCGCGCCCATTCAGGGCTTGCTTATGCGCTTGATTTGGCGCCTTGAATCCAACAACTATCCTGCGCATAACCTGGATACTTTATTCTTTCCGTGGCCCTTATGCGATTAAAGTCGCTTACTCCTCTGCGGGCATGACGAGCGTCATGATTAAATCAAGATAACATGCGTAGAAGGGAGTATTGTGGCAGTAAAAAATAATGCTAGCACGAAGCTTTCTCGAGTTTGAATGGGAAGCCAAAGTGGGGTGCTGATGTCATTTACTAAAAATCTAGGCTAGCATTGCATCATTTAGATAAACAACACACAGGATACCACATTGAACCAGCAAGCCTTCTCAAGCCTCAAACTACACCCCAATCTGCTAACTAACCTATCCACACTTGGTTATGATGCGATGACGCCCATTCAGCAACAGAGCCTACCTGCTATTCTGGCTGACAAAGATGTGATCGCGCAGGGGCAAACCGGCTCGGGGAAAACCGCCGCATTTGGGCTGGGTCTTCTGCAGAAGCTGAATCTGAAACAACATGGCATCCAAGCGTTGGTTCTCTGCCCCACACGTGAACTGGCAGACCAAGTCGCCAAAGAGATTCGCAAACTAGGCCGCTCCATCGCCAATATCAAAGTACTCACCCTGTGTGGTGGCATGCCTTTTGGTCCCCAAGTCGGCTCGCTTGAACATGACGCACATATTATTGTTGGCACGCCCGGTCGCATCGAAGACCACCTAAGCCGGGGAACCATGAAACTTAACGGCATCTCCACCCTGGTACTTGATGAGGCAGATCGCATGCTGGAGATGGGCTTTCAAAATGCCCTCGATACCATCGTCGCCCAAATTCCCAAACAGCGGCAAACACTGCTATTTAGTGCCACATTCCCGGCCAAAATCGAATCAATCGCCAAAAAGATCATGCGCAAGCCTCTGATTGTGCAAGTCACATCAACGCATGATGACAGCACTATTGAACAACACTTCTATCGCATTGAAGACGATGAACAACGCATGACCGCACTACGCTTGCTACTACTGAAACACCGACCTGAATCTACGCTGGTGTTTTGCAACACAAAAAAAGAAACCGAATCGGTCGCGCAAGCACTCACTTGGCACGGCTTCTCAGCTCTCGCCTTAAATGGCGACCTAGAGCAGCGCGACCGAGATCAGACCATGGTGCGCTTTACCAACAAAAGTATTTCCATCCTTGTTGCAACAGATGTTGCCGCTCGTGGTTTGGATGTAGCGGCGCTTGATGCCGTGATCAATTATCATATTGCCCAGGATCCAGAAACACATGTTCACCGTATCGGTCGCACGGGTCGCGCCGGCAGTAAAGGCATCGCCTGCTCACTCTACCGCGAAAACCCTTACCGCATGACGATGCTTGGCGACTATATTGGACGCGAAATCAAAGGCGAAACCCTCCCTTCACTTGAGCTGTTAAAACAGGATATATTCAAACCAACCATGACCACACTGCAGATTGGCGGCGGCAAAAAACAGAAGCTTCGGCCTGGCGATATCCTTGGTGCCTTAACTGGAGAGCATGGCATTGAAGGCAAACAGGTAGGGAAAATCCACCTAATGGACAACTGGGCTTATGTTGCTGTGCATCGTGATGCTCTGAAAATAGCCATGAAGAAGCTAAGCGAAGGACAATTAAAAGGGCGTTCTTTCAGAGTTCGACAAATTTAAGCACGCAACGCATCGTTCGCTCATTTTCATTGGAATTCAGGAGATTGAGATCCAAGCACTCTATATAGTGATTCAAGCTTGAAGACATCTCTTCTCATCATTCCAGATCGGGAGTGACGGACAATCCATACTTGAATCACTATAGCTGTTCCTAATTACGTACAAAACGCAGCTATATAACGCGCTCAAAATGTTAGAGGCCCCAATATCATTGAATATTACCGTAGTATGGCTGTGATTAGCTATCGGCATGGCTGAACTTCATGGGTAGTCAGGTATTTCTATGTGGAACTCAGGAGATCGACACCTAGAATGCCCGAGTGTTATGACCCTTTTCACCCGAGATAAGTGGAAGCCTGTAATGTATCGATGTGACGCCAAGGCTCATTCTAACACCTCCCAGTGCCCCTCTTTTCTGCCGCCAACGCGTCGCAATAACTTGTTTTCTTGAAGTTTCTGAATATTTCGTTCAACGGATCGTTCTGTGATACCGATCAAACCTGCCAGCTCCGGAATAGTCACATCACTTCTTCTCCGACAGGCATTCAGAATCATTCCCCACACTTTCCCGACGCTTTCCCCACACTTTCCCGACCTTTATTTAGATCATCACAACCATGAATAACTTCTCTTTCCGATGAAATAGATTTGTCAGTAGATACCATAGCGATGATTATTTTTGTGAAATCTTCGCCTGCATCAAAACTATAACGGATATTTTGGATTTTGAGGGCAGGAATGACTTTTATGCGAAGGCCCATACCCCGCGCATCAACATAACCATAGTCACGAAGCACCTCACAACAAGGATATGATTGCGTGCAGATCGTTGGCCAGCCAACATTTTTTCAACCGTCATGGAATTTGGTAAAGCACCAGGGCTGGTGATCTCCATACGATCAAGATAACCCACAATTTCAATATCAACGAAACGAGTCCAATCCCGATGAACGAGGGCATTGACCAGTAACTCTCTAATCGCCTCAAAAGGATACAACCACACTTTTTCCCTGCGAAAATTATCGTCTATTTCGTTAGGCTCCCGCGTGATATAAGGCTCTATCATCTCCAGTGTCTTTTCAATGACGCCTGCATCAATGAGGCTGTTACCGAGCGGTCCTACTTGGAAACGCCCCACAAGCGGACCATCAAGCACTTTATCTATCTGAGCTTGATAAATTTTATCCTCCGCATTGAAGAACATCAGGCGAATACCCGCCTGCTTAAGGTACCGCCTAGGCTTGATACCAAATAGCACCAGACCAGCAATAGTGCAAACGGCCTCTTCACCCACACCATCAAGCATTAAGCCCAGGGCTTTCAAACGGGAAATCCAGGCTGTGCGCGACGCAGGAACGTCCGTATCTTTTAAAATATCTTTCAGGTAATTGTCCAAACGTGCCAGGTCTAGTGAATCAAAGCTGGTGCGATGAACAGGCATAATTTCAGAATGTACGAAACCACTGGCTGAGCCAAGCATAAGAAGCTGTTCACGTGTTGCTGGACGACAGACAGAACCGATTCGAATATACGCGATTTCACGGTCATTAGCTCTAACCACATAAGGCTTACAACATTCCTGACCTACAGTAATAACGGCAATACGCCTGCCATTATCCAGTTCCACCTCCTCATAATAGGGTAAGGGCCGCGGAAAGAATAAATCATCCACGTGCTGGTCTATAAGTCCGCATTCTGCGTTGCCAAAGAGTTACTACTAAAGGCAGTAGTCTATCGCGCCCATTCAGGGCTTGCTTATGCGCTTGCTTTGGCGCCTTGAATCCAACAACTATCCTGCGCATAACCTGTCGAGTAGACCGGGTTCTCTGATTGCTTAGGCTCGTGTTTGTCTTCTCTGTTTGCCGGCTGGTTTCCCGCCGGTACCACAATATCCTTGCCATACAATCATTGTCCCCAAGCCCCT
>JAUZRH010000045.1 GCA_030950555.1 Mariprofundus sp.
CGTATACCAATGCCCTTTCTTCAAGATCGGCTTGCCTTCGTTCTACAGCATCACCTTTCCCATCAAGCGCTTTTTCAAGCGGAACAATCCCATCATTCATACTGGCCAAAATAACTTCATCAAACTCAATCCCCTTCACGCAGTGCATGGTCGCAAGGTTAACCGTAGCAGCATTATCGGAGCCGGAGCTTTCGCCTGTAATCTCTTCCGATGAAATACCAGCTTGCTTTAAATATTGTTGAATATCCTCCAACTCTCGCCTTACTCTGGCTACAATACATATAGAATGTAGCGGAAGATTATTGGATATAATGGCACGGAGATAACTGACCATAAACTCACCCTGCTGTTCCAATGATTCAAAACGCTCTACCTGCGGAATAATTCCATGAGACAGTGACTTGTATCCTTTGTTGTCATCTGAACCACCATCAAGATCGTCAACAGCAAATCCCTCCAGCAGATTGACCGCCCATTGGCGAATTTCCTCAGTTGTCCGGTAATTCAGTCGAAGCTTTCTTGCTCGCCCCCGTATGTTAATTCCGCATTGGCTAAGCACGACTTTGTTACGGCCATAAATACGCTGGTGGCCATCGCCTACAATAAACAGGTCATTTGCACCCTCGGGAACAAGTTGCCGAATCAAATGGAATGCCTGAGTGCTCATATCCTGTGCTTCATCCACAACCACTGATACATAGGGAGGGCTGCCAGCATCATTTTGAATCAGTTGAGCAGCATCCCGATAACCATCATCAACTTCTTTGCTTTTATTTTGAGTCAGCAGGTTTCGATATTCCTCAAAGACCGGCCAGACTTTCACTCGGTTGGATCTGTTCAGCCTTGTGCCGCGACCGATTCGGGATGCACGCTTATATTGATCCAGGGCAACGATACTTTGCGGTTGTATGACACGTTGCCACTCTTCACGGTAGAATGCGTCCGGCAAAGAGACATCCGCAGGAGCCAAATCCAGAGCCATCTTCCAGATTGATGTTCGGGATGCATTACTTTCAAACACAATTTGGTATTCATAATTTCGTTGTCGTAAAAATCTATTTACCCACTGATCAAGATTGATCACCTCTATTTTGGACAACGTTTCAGTCGAGCAGATTGTTGCAAGATTTGTTTTAATATCAGCCGACAGGTTCTTCGTGAATGTTGTAAATAAGACCTTCTTCGAATCCGTTGCAATATGCTCCGCCAACCATTTTGCCCTGTGCATGGCAACCACTGTCTTGCCAGTACCTGCGCCACCCAATATGCGCACAGCGCCATTTTTGGTGCCTGTCGCCATCTTTCTTTGTGATGGATGTAAGAACACCCGCCACTTATCCAAAGGTGCGTTCAGCATGGCCTGGAGTTCAATTTCATCATCCGCGACATAGAAACGGCTTTGGGTAACAAGCCTGTCCAGCGCGGCGGAGAAATCTGCAGTATTGATCTCCTGCTCTTGTGCAGCCTCTCTCTCATTAATAATCTCATCATAAGCATAACCGGCTATCAGCATAAACATGGCTTCTGAAGCTTCCGGTGGAAACCGTGACTCTTTTTTATCAAGATCGTTATCCGTCTTAATAGAACGCGCCAACGGGATAAGTGCTTCGGGAACACCCAGTCGCAATAACTCTCTATCTTTTAGCAGCGCTATGGATTCATGTGTTTCAACAACGTCATCCTGGATAAGCACAGGCGCTTCCGTATCTCTATCCTCGGCTTCATAAATCTGAATGCCGCCTGTTTCCGCATTAATGGAGCAACGATTTCGCCTTGCCCATAAATAGGCTTCATCGTGATGATCAACCCACAGCAGCAGATATACATTTCCGTTTGCCGGTTTTAACACAATGCCACGATATGCCTGGTCAATACGAACAGAGCGCATATCGGGATCAGAAGCATCGCGTATTTTTTCGTAATTGATGCTGGAAGCCATCGGGTTCTTGCGAAAGTTGGTAATAAATTTCGCTGCTTTTCCCTGTTGAGTTTTAGGCAATTTGGCAAAGGCCGAAAAGAACCCATCCGAGATTGCTACTTTAGGTTGCGTCATTAGTTTTCCCCTCGATCCGTTCGCGTACTTTATCCAACCACTGACCGGCTTCATCCAACTCAATCACTTCCCAGCCCCTCATCATAAACATCTCGGCACAGGCGTCTTTCTGCTCTACACGCATCGCAACGCACTTTTCTTCTACCCATGCCAGTTCTGCTTCAGCAATGATTTCCCCATGTTCATCCTGCAATTCATAGGCAACTACAGGTAATGGCACGCCATCATCAAATAACTGTACCACCCCATCCCGGAATTCATCCAGTACCTCTTCCAATACCATAGCAAGTTCCTGACTATATTCATGCTCATGCTGCTTTTCACTTAAGCCCTCGGCAAACATCCATTCAATAGCCTCATAGACACCACTTTCGACGCCATTG
This sequence comes from Mariprofundus sp., assembly GCA_030950555.1. Lineage (GTDB taxonomy): Bacteria > Pseudomonadota > Zetaproteobacteria > Mariprofundales > Mariprofundaceae > Mariprofundus. Next base: position 2,437 of record JAUZRH010000045.1, read on the forward strand.
GATGTACCGAATGCCGTCCATGGTAGAAACTGCATCAGATTATATGCCTTGAGAAACCCTTGCCACGAACGCTTGAATGACGCATCCGATGACATGCTTGTATTCAGGTAAATACTCGACATTATCTTTGCCGCATTGGCACCTTTGATTGCATCCAGTGGCACAGCACAGGTAATTTGCAGCGCATCACTTGCATCAACCACATCACTTGTATCAGTGGCATGACTCACACCAATCCCGCCATACGCACATTGACCAACATCACCAAGCACTTGATTTAACCGGGTGGCCACATTGCGGTTGAAATAGGCTTTACATGCGACATCCAATGTCATCATGCTGGTTTGATCAAACCAACCCAACGAGCGTGTGAATATATATGCCTGCCACTTGTCTGCATCAGGCTGTTGCAGAAACAACAGAAGCTGCATTAATGGTGAATGACTGACATATGGTTCAAATTCCGCCACCTCCAATCTATCCGCCAATGCATCTCTTAAGGGCTTCATGGTTTCCTGTAATCCTTCGGAAAATGGATTTCTGGATTCCGTTCGGGATTTGGAAAACTCCCGATGCACATCGCCCCAAGTCAACGACCATTGCCAGAATCGGCCACTTTGAACCAAAGCCATGCGTTTTGCCGAGTCATCAGTCACCTTATCTTTATGGTATGCGTAGCCATCCATAAACAATGCAACAGGCTTGAATGCATCACGCGTCCGGGCCGAACAAATCATGAAATCCGGCTTGGATGCAAAACCCACACCATCAGCCATATTTACATTCACTTGCGGCTCGATGGTGTACATGCGCTCACCAATCGTCAGGAAATAACCGGGCTTACCATTCACCACCTGTTGCTGAATCTGAACGCCACCAAGCAACTGATGGCCTTCACCCATGGCTATGCGTTTAATAGCCTCGATAAATTTTGCTTCAAGCATGCTATCAAGCACAGGATTTACAGCGATTTCATCAATGCTCACCACCGATTCAAACTGATCCCTGAGATCCAGAATACGGCTAAATAAATCTACCGCAGTCGTTCTGGAGGTAGTCTCCATGCCATGGCTATTTCTGAACGCATACAGACAGCTATAACAGCCATCCTTCTCCTGATCATGATTGCATGCACAACTCGCCATCACATCACGCGCCTGACGAAACACATCCAGCAACTGTTCAGGTGTTTGCATCAATTCATGAAGATACCCCGTTCCACCCGGTACAGAATCGTAAAGCATCAGATAGCGGCGCTGATAATCACTGGCTGCGCCGTTTTCCGATATAGGCTCGCCATAATCCATCACACGCAGATGATCGACTTTACCACCGAATCTCCGTTTCAAACCCAGTTGCAGGCCGGCAATAAATGAATTGAGGCTCTGATCTCCACCCTCGACTGTGCTTACGGGCAACAGAATCCTCAGTGCTTCGGAGGTGAATTCCCTATACAGGTACAGGCAATCAATCAGATTATTCTCATCTTTTTTATCCGCCACCTTACAGGCATAAGCATGCTTCTGCTCCACGTTGTTCCGCCGTTCCTGAACCATTCCGCAATGTCGGCATACTTTAAAACCCGGTCGTGATGCCTCCTCGCCGGCAATATGGATAAGCTGTGTATTGCCGCCGCGTTCACCAAAATTCATTTCCCGGAATGTCGCCTTACGAATAAACTCGAATCCGAATGGCAGACGGTCACTTTTGACCTTCCATGCAGCTTCAACACTCGCAGGTTCAAAATCAGCCAGCATTTGCCGCGTATAAAACGTTGGTTCCCTGTTGTCACTGTCATCGCCAATACGGCTTTTACGGTCACTGGTGTTGGCCATCACCTGGCGCAAACGTAACATCTGCACCTGTTGCCCTGCATCCGCCCACATGATGTTTCTGCAACGCGGGCAAGCGCCAGCCGTTTCATCTCCGAGCAGTTTTTCAGAGTGAGAGCAGGCAGGACAAAATCGCCATGTCTCAATTTCAGACAGATGCATATCCACCTGCTGAATCGAAACCTTTCTCCCACCTGCATAAAACGTATTTTCAGGTGCCAGTTCACCAATAGCCATAGCGCCTGCCCGTTCATATTCAAATACAATGTTTTCGAATGCTTTTCCATCCACATCCACTTTATTTTTCTTACGAAATATCACCGAGCGCAGGGTCACGCCTGCTTCTGGAAATGCATAATTGGGCAGTAAACCTTCATCAGTCAGGAAATTCATCGTTTGCTTGCTATTGATGTCCCTCAAAATATGTTGCATTCCCTCACGCTCTTGCATGGCATTGCCAATTTCATTCTGAGTTGCTTCATCCTGCGGCATCTGTTGCAGCTTCTTCAGATAGCGGCCAAGCTCAACAATCCTCCCTTTCATCTCTTTACGTTCATTGACCAACTCAAACAACCGTTTTACCAGGTACATTTCCAGCCCATCCATGGAGGCCTTCTCACCCATGCCCTTTTCCGCATCACCAAACAGAAAGTGCGTGAGATACGCCTTGCTTGAATCCGACAGCTCTTTTTTAAACAGGTTAAGAAATGCTTCCAGCAGATCAGGTGCATTCCGGCTTACATAACCAATAAAATTGTAGGGAAACTTGTTCAGATCACCCTGTTCCACGTGATCCAGCGCAGGCTTAAGTCGTGCAGGAACTGCGCGCCCATCAATTCCAGAAGCCACCCAGCAGTCCATGCAATAGGCGGTTAACTGGCGTTTAATCACCGTCGAGGCATTGAGGAAGACACCGGGAGGATCCACCTTACCCACCATCATCTGGGCAGGGTCTGCATAAAAATAGAGATCATGCGGTGCGCCTGCCGCAACCGTCATATTAAAGGCATTGCCGTCTTTACGACCGGCGCGACCGATACGCTGTATATAATTGGCTTGCGCGGGTGGAACAGAACAAAGCAACACAGAAGAGAGATCACCAATATCAATACCCATCTCCAGCGTAGGCGTAGCTGACAACAGATTCGGATACCATGGTTCAGGATGCCTGCTGACAAATTCATTCTCGACCTGTTCACGATCTTCTCTGCTTAACAAACCTGTATGCTCTCTGGCAATGACCCGATGAATATCACCCTGCAGGTACAGCCCAGTTAACCAGTGTGTCGATTTTTCGACCTGACCATAACTCCCCTCATCATGCATGACGAGAGATGGCATATCCTGCATATATTCAGCCATCTCCTGCGTTGTAATCAGCCGGTCACGCTGGTCGTCTGTTTCCAGCACTATGGGCTCCCGGCTTAAATAGAGGTGCTCAGGGTTCAGTCCCCAAACCTCATCGCCTTTGGATTCCATCTCATTCAAAATACCGTGCCGAACCAGTGCCTTCAGCACAACCGGATAAACACTCATATCCACGTGCTCAGGAAGCAATGCATCTCGACCCAAGGCTCTATAGAACCATGATTGATACCATGTTTTGCCATGTCTGCGA
>JAUZRH010000046.1 GCA_030950555.1 Mariprofundus sp.
TGTTGGCTTACGAAACATTCAATCCGTCGCCCAATTCCATCTGATTAGTCGAGGCTCAATCACTTCAGCTTTACGCTTACGGCCTATTGCTTCGCTCGCCCTGTGCTTAATCTTTGGGATTACTCCCGCCGACCCAGCTACACTTCCCGACGGATGGCTAATCCTTCTCGGGACGGGATCTTCCCACGCAAGAACCGACGACCTTGCCCGGCCGCACGGATACTTTATTCTTTCCGTAGCCCTAAAGCTTCATCGTTGTTAAAAATCACCGTCTGACAGGTGCGATGAAACCAGGTATACATCTCCACACAGGAGCGTGGGAACGAGAAACACTCGCCCGTCATTCCCGATGGTTAAGTCGGTAATCCACATCAACATAAACGCTCTGTTTGGAGTCAACAGCATGGATTCCCGCCCCACGCCTTCGCGGGGGCAGGTTCTTCACGGGAAGCAAGCAGCGGCGCTCCCGCTGCGCGATAGTGTTATTTTCAGACTACCCGAATCACTCAGACACCCGTCGTCACTTCCCGAGGGTTGCGTCGGGAATCCATAGCTGAAACGCTCTGCTATGCAATCCCACGCAGGAGCGTGGGGACGAGAAACAGCCCCCAGGTTTGCAGCGATTTGCATAATCAAAAATTTATGCTATAAACTGTTGTTTAGAGCACGGAGGCAGCCAATGATCACTACAAACACAAAAGCTTGGCTTCTCACTCTGCTGCTTCTTGCCAACCTCCTTACCGCCCTCCCATCTTTCGCTAAAGGTTATATGAACACCACAGAGATACGCGTGGGTATTCTCCATTCACTCACAGGCACCATGGCTGCCAGTGAAAAGCCCGTTGTGGATGCAACACTGTTGGCCATAGAACAGATCAATGCAAAAGGCGGTCTGCTCGGCCATCTCATTGAAGTCGTTATTGCTGATGGTAAATCAGAAGAAAGCGTTTTTGCCCATGAAGCAGAGCGACTGATCACCGAGGAACATGTAAACGTCATCTTCGGTTGCTGGAGTTCCGCTAGCCGTAAAGCAGTTCTACCTATCATTGAGAAGTACAATAACCTGCTATTTTATCCGATGCAATATGAAGGCTTAGAAGCGTCACATCATATCATTTATACAGGCGCCCTGCCTAACCAGCAGATTCTACCCACCGTTAGCTGGGCCATGTCTCATTTGGGTAAAAGAATCTATCTATTAGGCTCTGACGCCATATTCTCTCATGCTGCTAACTGGCTCATTAAAAAACAGCTCTCTTTGCTACAAGGGCAAGTTGTTGGCGAGCGTTATATTCCATTAGGCAGTAACGATATGGACGCTGTTATCACAGATATTCGCAAACTGGCACCCGATCTAATCCTCAACACCATCTCTGGAAACTCCAATAACGCCCTATTCCATGCACTCAAAAGGGCGGCGATTACAGCCAACCAAACCCCAGTGATCTCCTTTAGCTTAGACGCTGCTGGCATGCGCGCTATTCCGGTCAATGAATTACTGGGTCACTATGCCGCTTGGAGTTATTTCTCAACTATCGACAATAAAATTAACAGGCAGTTCACTCATATTTTGCGCAACAAATTGGGCGACACACCCATCACAGCAAGCATGGAGAGCGCGTGGATTGGCGTCAATCTCTGGGCTGATGCTGTTCGCGGTGCTCAAACATGGAACCCTCTGACCATCCAGCATAGTGTATTAAACCAGAGCTTTCACGCACCTGAAGCGGTAGTCACTGTTGACCCTGTCACGCATCATTTATGGAAAAGCGCCCGCATTGGAAAAATAACTAGCCATAAAACATTTGCTATTGTCTGGTCATCCAGACAGCCACAACGCCCCTTTCCCTATCCACTGATAACAAATCACCACGATGCTAAGCTGTTCATTAAGCAACTAAACCTTAGTTGGCATGGACGCTGGTCTGCACCAACTGACACTCAAAAGGCAAAAAACACGCGACCATGAGTCATCATTCAGGCCACTCCTTACGCAGTGAAATTCTCCTGCTCTGCATTCTCTCCATTTTAATTGTATCCACGGCTACAGGCGCTCTAGCGAACTACATACTAAGTCAACGCTTGCTGGATCAGACCAGCAGTAGCCAGCGAAGCATTGTCGATATGCGGGCCAGCATGGTTTCAACCTATATGAATCATCAGATCAACCTTCTTATTGATTTTTCTAAAACGCATGAGGTTACGGCTGCCATGAAGAGATTGGCAGATGATTTCAATAGAAACACGCCGATAACGCTGGCTCAGCAGAGCCAATCACAATTCCAAGCGTTTACTGATCGTTGGCATTTCCATAATCTACTTTTCATTAACACCAACGGTGATATTCTCTTCGCACTGAAACAAGTAGATCAGATCGGCATCAACTTAAACAGCCCCCCTTCGCGCGCCTCGGCGCTGGCTCATATATTTAGGGATTCATTGCAGTCATTAACCGCTCAGCAATCTGAGTTCAAATCAAGCTATCCATCCAGCTTACCAACAGCTTTCATGGCCGTGCCAATCATCCATGACAATCAGCTATGGGGTGTGGTTGCTGTGCAACTGGATAACGATGCATTTTTTGATGTCGCCCTGAATCTGGCTGGACTAGGGGAGAGTGGAGAGATTGTTCTCGCGACATCCAACCCTGATGGCGCGCTGATCACCGCACCGCTTAGAAATGACCCTGACGCTGCGTTCAAACGCATCATCCCTAACAACAACACCATGGCGAAACCTATTCTTCGTGCCGTGAACGGTGAAAGCGGCGAAGGTCAATTCAAGGACTGGCGTGGTATTGATGTCATCGCAGCATGGACATTTATTCCGGGCTTAAACTGGGGGATTGTCGCAAAAATTGATCGTGCTGAGGCGATGGAAAAGCCGTTGAATATACGCAACGATATGATCGCAACCATCCTCGCCCTAACACTATTACTGATGATTGCCGCAACCCTGTACATTCGCCGCATCACCAAACCCATCAATGAACTGGCCCGCATGGCCGAAGCGATGAGCAACGGCAGACTGGTCTCCTACCCAAAAACGATTACCGCAACCAATCGCGATATCACCCTACTCAGCGATAGCTTTCAACATATGGCCGGAGAGATTCTACAATATCAACGTAGCCTTGAAGAACAGATTGAAACACGTACGGCTGATCTCCAGCGCTTACAAACGGCCATTGAGCACACGGATAATATCGTCATGATTACCAATCGCGATGCTATTATCGAGTATGTCAATCCAGCCTTCGAACAAATCAGTGGTTATAGCAGCAGCTATGCCATTGGCCGCTCTTCCAGTATTATTAAAAGTGGCGAATTAGACAGCTCATTCTATCAACATATGTGGAAGGTAATACTCAATGGTGAAAAGTTTTATAGCGCCTTCACCAACCGAAATGCTGCCGGCCAATTCTATCAGGTTGAGCAGGTCATTTCTCCTATTATCAATGATAACAGCGAGATAACTGGCTTCGTCTCCGTGCAGCGCGATGTTACCGAGGAGAAAAAACAACAAGAGCAACTGGAGCATTCACAACGTCTGGAGAGTCTAGGCGTCTTAGCGGGTGGCATCGCCCACGACTTCAACAACCTACTCACCGTCATTATGGGCCACGCTAGCCTAGCACGCTGCCACTGTTCTAAAGATGCGCCTATTGCCATCAATTTAAAGCAAATCGAAGAGGCCAGCGAACGAGCGACTGAACTATGCAAACAGATGCTCGATTACTCCGGCAAGGGAAGTTTTATGATTATCCCGCTAAATCTGAGTAAGATGATTTTAAGCATCACCGAACTACTGCATGTATCCATCAGCAAAAATGTGACGCTACATTGTCATTTAAATGATCAAATACCACATATTCAAGCAGACAAAGCACAAATGCAGCAGGTTATCATGAACCTAGTGATCAATGCATCTGAAGCTATTGGTGAGAAAAACGGTCATATTACAATCCATACTGGCACCATTGATGTTGATAAAGAGTACCTCAAAAGCACCTATATCAATGAATCGCTAGCTCCTGGACGCTATGTATTTATGGAGATCAGTGATGATGGCTGCGGCATGGACAAGCAGACATTAAAAAAACTCTATGATCCTTTTTTCACCACCAAATTTACCGGCAGAGGACTCGGCATGAGTGCCATTCTAGGCATTATCCGTGGCCACCACGGAGCCATCAAAGTCTATTCTGAATTGGACAAAGGAAGCACGTTCAAACTAATTCTACCGATAAGCGAACAGACAGAATCCCCCTCAGAAACGATTGATGATAAAACCATCCCCTTTAAAGCGGGACATGGTCGCATTCTGGTTGTGGATGATGAAGCAAGTATTCGTAAGTCAGCTTCAATGCTGCTCAAGGCCTCGGGCTATGAAGTATGCACCGCAGTAGATGGACATGATGGTGTTGAACTATTTGCTCGCGAACATCAACAGATTGACCTTGTTCTACTGGATATGACCATGCCCAGAATGGATGGTGAAACAGCATTCAGAGAGATGCGCCGCATCCAGTCTAACGTCAAAGTTATTTTATCCAGCGGCTACAATGAGCAGGATGCCACCATCCACTTTTCAGGCAAAGGCTTAGCCGGCTTCCTTCAAAAGCCCTATCGCCTCGAATCTCTCCAACAAAAAATCCAACAAGTCCTCTCATAGCCATTCAAAATCCTATATTTTTTACCACAAAGGAAACACAACCTTCTCATCATGTATTCCGTTTTCATTTTAAGACATAAAAACAATAATTACAACAGCTTATACCATACTGAAAGCGCACGAAACGAGACCTGACCTAGGTTGTCGAAACACAGGGATATTTGGGCATCCTTCATATTCCAGTTTACACATGAAGGCTTTTCTTAAGACGGAAAAGGCTTTGCCAAATAGTCGATTCCCTCACCCCAACCCTCTCCCGGAGGGAGAGGGTGCAAGTGCCTCAGCGTGCAAATGCACTGTGACG
>JAUZRH010000047.1 GCA_030950555.1 Mariprofundus sp.
CGCCGCTCAAGCTTCCCGAGGGTTGTTCTCACAACAGGTGGCTGCGGCTGAGTGTTGAACTCAGGGGTTGAATAGGACAAATAATGAATCGTTGTGGTCAGATGGTGCAGGGTTTGCTGATGCTTGTTAAGGTGTCGACCATGATCGGAGGTGCTCATGGCAGTGTTAATATTTAAGTTGAGAGGGGTGCCTGATGATGAAGTGGGGGAAGTAAGAGATCTGCTGGATGGAGCAGAGGTTAGTTATTATGAGACAACAGCTGGCAGCTGGGGGATTTCGACGGCTGGAATTTGGTTGCATGATGAGGGGCAGGTTGATTTTGTAAAGGCGTTGTTGGATAAGTATCAGAGGCAACGCAGTGAACAGGCTAGTATAGCTTATCAGCAGCTTAGAAATGAGGGAATGCAGCAGACGCTGGTTGGTAAAATTAGACAGAATCCCATACGTTTTGTCTTTTACATGAGCCTTAGTCTGTTTGTGCTCTATGTGAGTCTGGTGCCGTTTATCTATTTTTTATCGGAGTAAGTATTGCAAAGTAAAAATCTACTCACCACAAAGATACAGATTCAAACAAGACTCTATTGAAAAGAAACTCACGCACCTGCTGATTTCAACCTAGCTATAATATTGTCACGTAGATATTGGGGGTAGCTTTAGCCGCGCATCAGGATTTAAGACTTGCGGGACTGAAGTTCCATCCTTGTTGGTTGTGATTACTTTGTGTTTTGGTGTGTTTGTGGTGAGTGGGGAAATATTTTTTACGGAACCTTGCTATTTTGGTTCTATTTGGCTAGAAAGCGCCTCGCTCAGATGGGCAAATTCGCACACGGACTGATCCATTGTGCCCTTGTTGTATGTGGTTAAGGGTAGCAGATCGTGGAAGAAATAATAACAACTGGAGTACACTATGTCTCAATTTACGATGAAGCAGCTGCTAGAAGCGGGTGTTCATTTCGGTCATCAGACCCGCCGTTGGAATCCAAAGATGGCACCTTATATCTTTGGCAAACGTAATGGTATTCACATTATTGACCTGCAGAAAACACTGCGTATGGCCAATGAAGCTTATACATTTATGCAGGAACTCGCCAATGCTGGTGGTCATGTGCTGTTTGTTGGCACTAAACGTCAGGCGCGTGATGCAATCAAAGAAGAGTCTAGCCGTGCGAGTCAATATTATATCAATCATCGCTGGTTGGGTGGTACATTGACAAACTTTGCTACTGTGCAAAAGTCAGTGCGTAAGATGAAAGATCTGCAGCGTCAGAAAGAAGAGGGCGTTTTTGAGCTTCTGACCAAAAAAGAAGCATTGCAGATGGAACGCGAGTTAGAGAAGCTGGAACGCTCCCTCGGCGGAATTAAAGAGATGTCACATCTGCCTGACTGTCTGTTTGTGGTTGATGTGCGTAAAGAAGAGTTGGCTGTTAAAGAGGCACAGAAGTTGGGTATACCTGTTGTGGCGGTTGTCGATTCCAACTGCAACCCAACGAATATTGATTATATTATTCCGGGCAATGATGATGCAATTCGTGCGGTTCGTCTCTTTTGCAGCAAGATTGGTGACGCTTTGATTGAGGGAACAGCAGCTTGGGTCCTAGAGAACGCGGAAGAGGATGTTGATGTTGTTGAAGCGATGTCTGCCGAAGCATTATCAGCAGAAGAGATAGCTAATAACGCAGCTTAAACGGTGATGCATGGCTCATGTGAGAAGCTAAATGCTTCCGCATGAGCCTTTCTAAATATAATATTAATAGAAGATGGAGAGTAGAATGAGCCAGATTACGGCTGCGGATGTGAAAAAACTGCGTGAGATGACTGGCGCAGGTATGATGGATTGTAAGAAAGCATTGGGCGAAACTGCAGGTGATATTGATGCAGCAGTGGATTTTCTGCGTAAGAAGGGGCTTTCAGCTGCTTCTAAAAAAGCCGGCCGTGTTGCTGCTGAAGGCGTTGTGGTAGCGCTTACAGAAAACAATGTAGGTGTAGTGTTAGAAGTGAATTCAGAGACTGACTTTGTCAGTAAGAATGATCAGTTTATTGCTTTTGTGAATAAATTGGCAGCTCTTATTATCTCTGAGAACCCGCAAGATGTTGCAGCCCTGAAGGCGGTTGCCTTTGATGATGTGTTTACTGTTGAGCAGGCTCTATCGCAGTTGATTGCAACGATCGGTGAGAATATGAGTATTCGTCGCTTCGAACGTGCAGCAGTAGATGCTGGCACAGTGGTTACTTATGTCCATGGTGGCGGTAAAATTGGTGTGCTGTGTGCTTTAGACAAACCTGTTGAAGCAACGCTAGCTCGTGGTGTGGCTATGCATATCGCGGCAGCAAATCCCCAGTTTATTGGTCGGGGTGATGTAGATAGTGCAAGTGTTGAGCGTGAGCGTGCTGTCTTAACAGATCGGGCTTTAGCCAGTGGAAAGCCTGCTGCGATTGTTGAAAAAATTGTCACAGGTCAGATGAGTAAGTTTTATTCTGAGGTATGTCTGTTAGAACAGCATTTTGTACTAGATACGGATAAGACGGTCAAAAAAGCACTAGCTGATGCCACGGTTGTTGTTATGACTCGCTTTCAGCTGGGTGATGGTATTGAAAAGAAAGAAGAAGATTTTGCTGCGGAAGTCGCCGCGCAGATTAAGGGGAACTAATAGCATGTCGCCCACTAGTAATGACGTTATTGGAAATGAGCAGCTAAACAAATCTGAACAGCGCCCGTATAAACGTGTGCTGCTTAAACTTTCCGGTGAAGTTCTCGTGGGTGATGGCGCTTTTGGTATTGATACTGATACAATCAATCGTCTGGCTGCTGAACTGATTGAGGTTCAGCAGTCGGGTATTGAGTTGGCCATTGTCATCGGTGGCGGCAATATATTTAGGGGCATGAGTGGTACAGCCTCTGGTATGGACCGAGCCAGTGCTGACTATATGGGTATGCTCGCAACAATGATGAATTCAATCGCGCTGCAAGATGCGATTGAACGGCAGGGGGCGACAGTACGGGTGATCTCGGCGCTCCACATCAAGGAGATAGCCGAGCCTTATATTCGCAGACGAGCGGTACGCCATTTGGAAAAGGGCCGCATACTGGTCTTTGCTGCAGGTACAGGTAACCCATATTTCACCACCGATACAGCCGCAAGCCTTCGAGCGATGGAGATTCAAGCGGATGCCGTTTTGAAGGGCACTAAAGTAGATGGTGTATATACGGCTGATCCGAAAATAGATCCGTCAGCCCAAAGGTATGATACCTTAACCTTCACCGAAGCCTTAAGTAAACGACTGGGTGTGATGGATGCGACAGCGATGTCTTTATGTCGCGATAATCATATGCCTATTGTTGTCTTTGATGTCACAACGCCGGGTCAGATGTTAAAAGCAATATCTGGTGAAGTTGTTGGTACGCTAGTTCAGGAGAGTTGATATGTTTGATGCCTTAGATTCTAGAATGAAAAAAACGATTGCAGCACTCCGTACGGAGCTGGCGACGATTCGCACAGGCCGTGCTAATGCAGCGCTGCTCGACCATATTTCAGTCTCCTATTATGGTTCTGAAGTACCCTTTTCACAGGTGGGTAATATTTCTGTGCCAGAGCCGCGTATTCTGATGATTACACCTTGGGATAAAACCGTCATTGGCGATATTGAGAAAGCGATTTTGAAGTCAGATTTGGGACTGAATCCTTCGAGTGATGGGGAAGTCGTTCGCATTGTCTTGCCGGAATTAACGGAAGATCGGCGCAAAGAGCTGGTCAAAAAAGCTCGCACGATTGCTGAGAAAGGGCGCGTCTCTGTACGTAATATTCGCAGGGACTCCAATGATGATGTGAAAAAACTGGTCAAGGACGAGGGCTTGAGTGAAGATGAAAGTAAGCGCTTGCAGGAAAAAATCCAAAAAGTAACAGATAAGTATATCGCCGCAGTTGACCAGGTCGTTGAACACAAAGAAAAAGATATTCTGACTGTTTAATGGCTGAATCCACGCAGATGGTTGGCTCGATAATACCATACCATGTTGGTATTATTATGGATGGCAATGGCCGTTGGGCTAAAGCGCAGGGGAAAGGTCGCCTGCATGGTCATCAACAAGGAGCTGAAGTTGCGCGTGAGGTTGTGCGATGGGCCAAAGAGCTGGGCATTAAGCAGATATCACTGTATGCCTTTTCAACCGAAAATTGGGCACGCCCTAGCTTAGAAGTGCGTGGTTTGATGAGTCTGTTGGCGCTGATGCTGCCTAGAAGTCTGCCTGATATGCAACAGAATGGTGTTCGATTTCGTGTGTTGGGTGATATCAAGCCTTTGCCCGGTCGAGCCAGACGCGCGGTAGAAAAAGCATGTGCTGAAACCGCTTCAAATAGTACAATTGAGCTGATACTGTGTCTGAATTATGGTGGACAGCAAGAAATTTTAGCATCGGTAAAAGAGGCTGCGCAATGGTTGCTTAAGCAAGCAGATCAGCACAAAGCGCTGGCCTTGCTGACTACCGATAAACTACGCTCGATGATGTGGCGAGCGGATACAGCCCCACTAGACCTGTTAATTCGTACCGGTGGTGAAAAGCGGATTTCCAATTTTCATTTATGGGATGCAGCTTATGCGGAGCTCTACTTTACGGATGTGTTGTGGCCAGTCTTTTGCAAAGCTGATCTGCAACGTGCCATAGATGAATATGGACGGCGTGAGCGCCGCTTTGGTTTAACCAGTGAGCAGCTAAATGAGTGAGTTGAGTAAGCGCGTTATTACGGCCCTGTTGCTTGTTATTGTGGTGTGGGCTTGGTATTTTCATACATCGTCACCATGGTTTGAACGCTTGCTTGCTTTGATTGGCCTTATTGGGACATGTGAAATAGTGTTGTTGATGCAATTGCGTTTCCCTTTCGTTTATATGCTTACATCCCTGCCCCTCTGGTGCGCTTTTTCGCTTCATGCCGATGTCCGTTATTTTCTGTTTATGGCGCTTGCATGGTTTGCCCTGTATGTGCTTTCAGCGCGTCAGAAAGAGGCTTCTTTCTTCTCTTTTGTGGCTGCGATATGGCTACTTTTCTGGCTTTATATGTTTGCCGTAGCCCTTGCGACAACGCATGATCAGGGTGCGGCGCAATATCTTATGATTGGCGCTTGCCTAGCCATTTGGAGTGCAGATATTGCGGCATACTTTATTGGGCGCGCATGGGGGAAACGCAAGCTCTGCGCAGTTATTAGCCCTGGAAAATCGATTGAAGGTAGCTTGGCCGGTTTAATTGCCGGTGTTATGGTTGCTGTGGGATGCTGGCTGTATTGGCAAGTGTTACCCCTGCTGCCGGCTTTGATGGTTGCGCTTGTAGTGGTGATGGCGGGTATTTTGGGCGACCTTTCCGAGTCAGCAGTGAAGCGTAGCATTGGCGCCAAAGATAGTGGTAAGTGGTTGCCCGGGCATGGTGGCATTTTGGACCGGATTGATGCGATGATGATGGCCCTACCGGTTAGTTGGTTAATATGGGAGCTGTTATGAAGCGTATAACAATACTGGGAGCAACAGGTTCGATAGGCTGTAATACAGCCGATGTGATTTTGCGTCATGCCGATAAATTTTCTACCCATACCCTTGTGGGTCATCAGAACGGCGACAAGATGGTTGAATTAGCACAGCAGTTGCACCCTGAATGGGTAGTGATGACCGATGAACAGGCCGCCGCATCGATACAGGGGCGTTTGCCTGAAGGGGTGCGCTTGGCTTGTGGTATGGATGCAGCTATTGAGCTTGCCGCGGATCCCGCGAGTGACATGGTTATGGCGGCCATGGTTGGATCAGCGGGCTTACCAGCAACGCTTGCAGCGGTTCGTAGTGGCAAACGTGTTGGCCTGGCAAATAAAGAGTGTCTGGTGACAGCCGGTCGAATTTTTATGGCTGCAGCGCGTGCATCAGGTGCCGAGGTCGTGCCTGTTGATTCGGAGCATGCGGCCGTCCATCAGTGTTTGCAGGGTCATGATGCAGGCTCTGTGAAGCAGGTGATATTAACAGCATCGGGTGGTCCCTTCCGTGATCGTGATCCCTCTACATTGCATACGGTGCGGGTGGAAGAGGCTGTGGCTCACCCTAATTGGGATATGGGGGCAAAGATCAGTATAGATTCAGCTACGATGATGAACAAGGTGCTTGAACTGATTGAAGCACGGTGGTTGTTTGATCTACCGGCGGAAAAGCTATCTGCCATCATTCATCCTGAAAGCATCGTCCATGCCATGGTAGAGTATCAGGATGGCTCAGTTTTAGCCCAATTAGCGATGCCTGATATGCGTATGCCGATAGCCTATGCGCTGCAGCTTGCCCCCCGCTTGGCAACGGGCATCCCGTGGTTGGATCTGGCTAAAACAGGAACACTCAATTTTCAAGCGGTGGATCATGCCCGTTTTCCCGCGATGGCATTGGTCGACGCTGTCTTGCGTGGTGAAGACGCGCTAGCCATTACGCTGAATGCGGCCAATGAGGTGGCAAATCATGCTTTTAGAAGTGGTAAGATAGGCTTTATGGATATCGTTAGCACTGTTGAAACGGTGTTATCAAAGGTTGAAAACAGGGCTGTTGCAAGCCTTGACGAGGTTTGGCAGGTTGATGCCTATGCCCGAACGATGGCACAGGAAGTGATTGCCCGATGATTGAGATTATTCACTCATCATTGGCGTTTGTTGTGGCTATTGCGTTGTTGATTGCCGTTCATGAATATGGCCATTTTATCGTGGCGCGTAAGTTAGGCATTCGCGTAGAAAAATTCTCTGTGGGCTTTGGCCCGGCGCTCTTCTCTTGGCGTAGCCGTGATCAAGAGGTGCTGTATGTTATTGCGGCGATCCCTCTGGGTGGCTATGTGAAAATGCTGGGTGAAAACCTGGATGAGCAGGGTGAGGAGCAGCAACATCAGCTCTCAGGTGATGAACGAGCGCGTGCATTTAATCTTCAGCCTGTGTGGAAAAGGGCTGCTGTGGCAGTGGCCGGACCGGTATTTAATTTTATTTTTGCCGTTTTTGCCTATATGGTGATTGCTTGGTTAGGGCAGTCCGTTTTACCGACTATTGTGGGCCATGTTTCATCGGCTTCTGTTGCTGAGCAGGCGGGCTTACAGGTTGGTGATCGCGTACTGGCCGTCAATCAACAGTCCGTTCACTCATGGCAGCAGATGGAAGAAAAATTAAAAGCCCATGTCGGTGATCAGGCTGAGTTAAGCATCAAACGTGATGAGCAGCGTTTATTGCTGCGCATGGCACTACCCGTTCAGCAGCAAGATCCACTACTGCTGAATGTTTCTGAGTCCGTCCTTGGTTTTGACCCTGGTCTAACGATTACAGTGGATGAGGTCATGATGGGTTCGCCTGCTGAACGCGCGGGATTGAAAAAAGGTGACCTGATTCGTCAGTTGGATGGTCGGCAGGTTGTCAATGTAAATCAGTTTATCCAGCTGATTAAAGCCAAAGAGGGGCGTGATATTGCCATGGTTGTCAAGCGTGGAGAGACACGTTTGCAGCTGCAAGTGACGCCGCTTATCGATGATCAACAGCGCGTTCGTATTGGTGTGCGTTTGGCATCCCATGCACTGCACGGTGTAGAGCTTTATCGTATGGGTCTTGTCGATGGGCTTGGTTATGGTTTTACCCGCACATGGGAGATGGCAGCAATGACGCTGTCGGTATTTGGTAAAATGGTGACAGCAGCGATTTCACCGGATAATTTAGGTGGACCGATTGCGATTGCTCAGCTAGCCGGTAAAACGGCAGAACTTGGTCTGGTTTACTTTATCGGTTTTTTAGCACTGATTTCCGTTAATTTAGGTGTTTTAAATCTGTTGCCTGTGCCTATTTTAGATGGTGGCATGCTGGTTTACTTGGGGTTGGAGAAAATAACAGGCAGACCACTACCGCCTCGTTTTCTGGAAGTGACGCAGATGATCGGTCTGGTGCTGATTGCAGGATTAATGATTTTTGCTTTTTACAACGATATTTCACGTTTATTTAGGGGATAATATGACGGCCTTTAGTCGCTTCATCGGCATGCTTTTAATGCTTGGTTTATCGTTTTTTACGTATACAGAGCAAGCATATTGCGCGAATAATAAGGATTTATCGACGATTCTCTCGATTGATGTTGAAGGCAGCCGATTTGTTGAGAAACAAGCGGTGCTAGCTCGCATGAAAACGCAGCTAGGGCAAAAGTTAAAACGAAAGACCTTGAGCCGTGATGTACGTAAGCTGTATAAAGCTGGGTTCTTTTCTGATGTACGTTTTACAGGTACCCGTACGCCTGCCGGTATTAAGCTTGTCTGCCATGTTGTTGAGTACCCTTTAATAGCCAAATTGCGTATTGAGGGTAATGATGAACATACGAGTAAAGATTTGAAAAAAAAATTAACGCTAAAAGCGGGTGCTTTTTTTAATCCTAAAAACCGAGAGAAAGATCGCAATAAACTACGTAAAGGCTATCTTAAAGATGGATTCTACCAAAATAGTGTGAGCTTTATCAGTACACCAGCAAAAGATGGACGTGTGGATGTGTTGATAAAGATTCATGAGGGTGAAGTCACACGTATTAGTCGTATCCATTTTATTGGTAATCACGCTTATAGTACCAGTCAGTTGCGTGATATTGTGGCATCCAGGCAGACAGACTTGGTAAATACCATCATGAAAAGAGATGTGTTTAATAAGAAAAAGTTTGGCGCGGATATTCAGTTATTGCAACAGTACTATATGAACCATGGTTTCCTGGATATGAAGGTGGACTCTGAACAGTTGACTCTCTCAGCTGATAAAAGCACTTTTGCACTGACCTTCAGTATTCATGAAGGTATTCAATACCGCATCGATAAGCTCGATATTACTGGCGACATTACGCCCGATAAAGCAACACTACTTGCTTTGCTGGCCGTAGAGACAGGTGATATCTATGCCATGAAGCTGATGCGTGCTTCGATTGAAGCTATCACATCTCGTGTGGGTGATGAGGGCTATGCCTTTGCCAGTGTGACCCCTCTATTGAAACGTGATATTGATGCTCACAATGTGTCTATTAATTTTGATATCGATAAAGGTAAAAAGGTTTATGTCGAGCGCATTGAAATTACGGGCAATGAAAAGACTGAAGATATTGTGGTGCGCCGTTTGGTCCGGCAGTCTGAAGGCTCTCGTTATCAAGGTACTCAGGTACAGCATACTCGCGAGGGCATTGGGCGCGCACCGATGGTGGACGATGTGCGCGTATCGCTCTCTAAAACGAATCGGCCAGATCAGGTGAATATGAAGGTGAAGGTGAAGGAGAAAAAAACAGGTTCGATCTCTGGGGGTATTGGCTATTCACAACGCGAGAAGGTGATTCTGACGGCAAAGGTGTCAGAGAGTAATTTTTTAGGAAAGGGTTATCAGACAAATATTAATGGGCAGTTTGGTAAAATCACGCAAAATATTAGTGCTAGTTTTACGGATCCCTATTTTCTAAATAGTGATATCTCCGCTTCGGTGAATGTCACGCAGGTAAAAACGGACCCGCTTACGACGGTCACTTATAACACCAATAGATCAGCCCTTGGTTTTGGTTTTGGGGTGCCGATTACGCTGGATTTAAGCTATAATATCAGTTATAATTTCAGTAAGACGACGCTTAGTGGTGTGCCAGCAAACTCGTCACAATTAATTCAAGCCCAAGAAGGGCGCACGACCATTGGCGAATTAACACAATCGTTCTCGTGGGACTCTAGGGATCGCTTAACGAGTCCTAAGAGCGGACAGCTGCATAGTATTAGTTTGTCTTATGCCGGTCTTGGTGGGGCAACGCAGTTTATTGAAGGGGGGCTTTCAGCGGCTTATTATAAGTCACTTGATAAAGATGGTGGCTTCGTTTTAAATCCTTCAGTGGAATATCGCATGATTCGTCAGGTGAAGCGGGGTGTGAGTGTGCCGTTGTGGCGTCGTTACTCATTAGGTGGTATCGGCAGTCTGCGTGGTTTTGACTCAAGCGGTGTCAGTTTGCGCGATACGGTAACTGGTGAAGCTATTGGTGGTGACAGTCAGTTTAGAGCATCAGTCAATCAATTCTTTCCCTTGCCTTATATGCAGACATCGGGTTTTAGGGGCTTGGTATTTGCTGATGCTGGCACGGTTTGGGGTAAGGCTAGTGGTGGCGGTGCCAATGTGCTTCCGGAAGCATTCTCATTTGCACGTATGCGTTATGCCGCCGGTTTTGGTATCGAATGGCTCTCACCGATTGGTCCTGTAGGTTTTTCATGGGCCTTCCCCTTACGCACTATGGCGGGCGATGTTCAGCGTACATTTGAGTTCGCGTTGGGCTCGCAGTTTTAGTATCTGTCTGTAGAATGGCGTCGTGTTGAGTGGTGTTGCTCAGGCGGCCAAAGAAAAAAGATTTTACTTTGGAGCTACTTGCAAAACTCTGCGTGGGAAGTCAATCGCCGCTCATGGGTTTTACAAGTGGCTCTTTGGTAATAAATGCATAGGCTACATCGCTAATAAGTGCTTGGCTGCTGCATGCTTATGGAAAACAAAAAATAATCTCTATCTCGATACAAACGTTGAAGGCGAAGGAGTACGTATGATGATCTGGTCAATGAATAAACGCATGGTCGTAGCTTTAATGGGGGCTAGTTGGTTACTGTTTGCTGGAACGGCAGTAGCTGCGGAACTAAAAATTGGTTATGTCGACATGAAAAGCGCGGTAGAAAATACGGCGGATTACCAACAAGGCATGCAACGGCTGCAGGCGCTTCAGAACAGTAAAGTGAAAGAGCTGCGCTCGTTAAAAGAAAAAATTAACCAAGGTGAAAAAGATCTTTTAGGTCAATCTATGGCCATGTCACCGGATCGCTTGGCGCAAAAGCAGCGAGAGCTTAAGGAGATGGGTAAGAACTTTCAGCGTAAGCAACAAGATGCTCAGGAAGAGTTGGGGGCGGAAAAAAATCGTCTTGATATAGGGATTGGCGCAAAATTTCAGAAGGTTATCACGACTTATGGTAAAAAAGGCCACTATGATATGATTATGCCTAGACCGGTATTTCTCTACGTAGATCCAAAACTGGATGTGACGGGGGCTATTACCAAATTGCTGGACGCTAAGAAATAGCTCCTGTGTCAGCGATATCTATAACACTCGCTGAGGTGGCGACCTTAGTTGGCGGTAAGCTCGAAGGTGAAAAGGTTGACCCGACTCTTGTAGTGACGGGCATTCAAACATTAAAAGAGGCCGGTCAGGGTGAGCTCTCTTTTCTGGCCAATAATCGTTATAAGTTAGATTTGACTAGCACAACTGCCGCGGCAGTTTTTTTGGCTGAAAATATCCCTAATGTTAGTGGTCAGACTGCTATACGGGTGAAAGATCCCTACCTTGCTTTTGCACAACTACAGCGTTTCTTTCATCCGGATATAAAGCCTAGCGGCAGGCGTCATGCCACGGCTGTGGTGGCTGCTCATGCGACGATTGCAGCAGATGTAGATATCGCAGCCCACGCCGTTATTGGTGAGTATACGACGATTGGCTCGGGCTCGCGAATCGGCCCAGGTTGTGTGATCGGTGATGGTGTTGTGATCGGCAGAGATGCTGTTTTACATGCCAATACAGTGGTGAATGATGGTTGTCAGCTGGGTAATCATGTGATTTTACAGCCAGGTGCAGTCATTGGCTCTGATGGTTTTGGTTATGCCTGGAGTGGCTCGCAATATGTTAAGATTCCGCAGGTGGGCCGTGTTATTATTGAGGATGATGTAGAGATTGGTGCCAACAGCTGCATTGATCGTGGCGCGATCGGAGATACTGTGATTGAACACGGTGTTAAGTTGGATAACCTGATTCAGATTGCGCATAATGTGCGCATTGGCGCGTTTACTGCGATGGCGGGTCAGAGTGGTGTGGCAGGTTCAACCGAGATTGGTAAAGGCTGTCAGATGGGTGGTCAAGTGGCCATTGCTGGTCATCTGAAAGTTGGTGATGGATGTCGGCTAGCGGGTAAAACAGGTGTTTTGAGTGATTTGAAAGCTGGCGGTGTGTATGCCGGTTCACCAGCTATGCCGCATCGAACCTGGTTAAAAATTTCAGCTTTGCTACTGAAACTACCTGAATTACTTAAGGTCCACAGAAACAAATAATCATTCCCGTGTTAGTTTAAGAAACTCGCTTTCT
>JAUZRH010000048.1 GCA_030950555.1 Mariprofundus sp.
CCTTCACCAACTATAAAAAATAGTTGACGCTTTACGTTACCTCACAGCTGAAAGATGTCTCTTGATCTTCCATAAGCCGGATGAATCAACTATTTGGCGAAGCCTTTTCCATCTTAATGGAAAGCCTTAATGTGTAAACCGGAAAATGAAGGATGCCGATTATTTTACGAAGTAAGTTCATTCTCCTCATAAAGTATAGGACTGTTAAAATGCAATCGCGTAACACTGAGTTCTTAAAGCAGTACCAGAGCGGCATATTTTAGCATCAGTCGCTTAATGCCTACTTTTCTAAACTGGACGGAGACACGAATAGCATCACCAGCGCCTTCAAAATCGATAATCATCCCTTCGCCAAAACTCGGGTGCATCACACTGCTGCCGACCCCCATGCCATTTTCACTACTTTGTGCTACCGCCACACTCTTCACGGGCATATCCTGCTGTAAAATATGGGCTGGTATATCCTTGAGAAAGCGACTGGGGGTAGGATGATGGGTTTCACCAAAAAGCCTGCGCACACGAGCATGAGTCAACTTGAGTTGGTGACGGGCGCGAGTAATGCCCACATAGAGCAAACGCCGCTCTTCAGCGATCCCTACTTCCCCATCATCTAGTGAGCGCTGATGAGGCAACAGGCCATCCTCAACGCCCGGCAGAACTACGCAATCAAACTCCAAACCCTTAGCTCTGTGCAAACTCATTAAAGTCACGCTATTCTCATTGTCGCGACTCTTCCCCTCCTCTTCACCGCTCTGCAGCAGAGCGGCACGATCCATAAATTCAACAGGCGTTAAATTCTGTTCCATCGTCAGTTCGATATAACGCTGTAATGTTTGAATATTGTCAGTGCGGCCGCCTGCTTCCAGTTCACCCATCGCTTGTAAACCATCTAGGTAAGCACTCGAGCGTAGTAACTCCATCAAACCGCGGTCCGGCAAACTGGATATCTTTTCACGCAGTGACACAATCAGCTTAGCCAACGGCACCAGCTTTTTAGCCGCTCCCTCAGCCTGCTCATTGGCCAGCAGATCCAACCACTCAGGGGCTCGCAGACCGGATGCCGCTAGTTGTGCTGCCAGCTGTTCTTGTCCTTTGAGGCCAATACCCCGTTTAGGCCGGTTACAAATACGCATCAACTGCAATCCATCACCACAACGGTTGAGCAGCGCCCAGTAGGCCAGTGCATCTTTAATTTCCAAGCGTTCAAAAAAACCAACGCCGCCAATAATGCGATAGGGTAGCGCTGTTTCACGTAGAACCTGCTCTAAGGGCAACGATTGGCGATTGGAACGATAGAGGATGGCCATCTCCTGCCACTCATAACCCATATCATGCCACTTCCTAAGCTGCGCACTAATCTGGCGTGCCTCATCGTATTCATCATTACAGACTTTCCACTGCGGGATCTCCCCCACTCCCTGCGTGGCGCGTAGTGATTTATCGTAGCGATCTTCATTTTTACGAATCACCATATTGGCCAAAGCCAAGATAGAAGCCGTCGAACGATAGTTCTCTTCCAAGCGGTGCTGCTCAGCCCCCGACCAGATATGCTCAAAATCGAGAATATGACGAATATCCGCACCACGCCAGCCGTAAATAGACTGATCATCATCGCCCACGACAGTAAGGTTATGGTGGCCAGCACAAAGAAGCATCAGCCATTCATGCTGCACCGGATTAGTATCCTGATATTCATCAACCAAGACATGATCAAAGCGATGCTGCAATGCCTCAGCAATCGAAGGATGCTCTCGCATTAAGATCACCACATTGAGAATCAGATCAGAAAAGTCCATGCGCTCATGATCTCGTAGTTGCTGCTGATAGCTACTGTAAAACTCATGCAACTTGATGCCATTCCAATCATCTGCCGGTGCCTGCTGCGGTGTTTGGCCTAAATGCTTACACTTCTCAATCCAACTCAAAAGGTACGAAGGGTGAAGCCGGTCAGTGGCAATATTAGCCTGTTTCAAAAGACGTTTTATCAGTGCTTTCTGATCGTCGGAATCAATCACCTGAAAAGAGCGTGGATAACCTACCGCTTCAGCATATCGGCGTAGCAGACGTAAAGAGATTGAGTGAAAAGTACCGGATGTAACGCCGCCACCACCATCACCAATCAGTGAGCTAAGGCGTGATTTCAGTTCTGCCGCTGATTTATTGGTGAACGTAACAGCCAGAATACGATGCGGAGCAACGCCACGATCCGCAATCAGATGACCGATGCGATGGACAATGGTACGTGTTTTACCAGAACCGGCCCCAGCCAAGATAAGCTGTGGACCATCACCCGCCACTACCGCCGCCTGTTGAGCGGCATTAAGCCCTGTTGGTAATATCTCAGCCATGCTCGCCCTCTCCATGTTTTACTATTAACTTGTGATAGGTCGAAAAGATCGCATTGCGTGACAGCATACCCAACACTTTGCGGGGGTTATCAGAGGCCACCACGGGCATCTGCTCAAAGGTCTCTCGGTCCAGAATTGTAATTGCATCCAACAGGCTCTTATGCTCACTGATAACGGCCACATTGCGATTAGCAACCTCCGCTGCCACCACGATTTCATCCAGAGCCGGATCAATCAGCCAATTTTGTAAATCAGCAAAAGTTACAATACCTATCATCAAGCCCTGATCATCTACCACCTGCACACAGCCTTTAGAAGAACTGCCATAAACCTTTTTCAATTCGCCCAAGCGTGCATCGCCCGACACACGCGGAATGGAGCGCCATGGGATCTGCTTTACCGATACTGAACGCATCCACGATTGCTCGAGACTCCAATACGATTCAATACCACGCTCTTCCAGCACTTCAGTAAAAACAGATGCCCGGCCAAAGGAGCGTGTTACCAAGGTAGCTACACTGCATGCAGCCATCAGTGGTAACATAATATGATAATCAGCCGTCATTTCAAATACAATTAACATCACTGTCAGTGGTGCTTGTAGGGCCGCGGCCGTCAGAGCGCCACAAGCAACCAGAGCATAAGCACCATAGGTTTCAGAGTAGGAGGGTGAGAAACTATGTGCCATATCACCAAAAAGCGCGCCGACAGTAGCCCCTATAAAAAGTGCCGGACCAAATAGCCCACCTGGAAATCCACCTGCAGCACAAAGCACCGTTGCCACCAGCTTACCAACTAGAATCAATGCCAAAAATAGTGCTAGTGGCACGACCACACCTAAAAGTTGTGGTTCAATATGCTCTAATAGCATCGACTCCACCGTGCCATAACCAATGGACATCGTTTGTGGCAACAGAAGCCCCAGCAGACCCACGACAAAGCCAACTGCCGCGGGGCGTAAACGTCGATCAGGAATTAGGCGAGAGAGAAAATCACGCGTTGGAACCATCGCCTTGATAAAAACAGACGCTACCAATCCACAGATTGCACCCATCAGAATATATGCAGGAATCTCCCATGTACTAATCAGATGATATTCGGGCAAGGTAAATGCTGGAAAATTACCCAACTCAGAACGAGCGATTACCGTGGCCAGCACTGAGGCAATCACAATAGGACTAAAGGTCGCAATAGCATAATCAGCCAAAATCACTTCAAGGGCAAATAGCGCACCTGCAATCGGTGTATTGAATGAGGCGGCAATACCGGCAGCAACACCACAACCAATAAGGATACGCAACTGCTGTTCATTCATACCGCAACGTTGGCCAATTTCAGAGGCCAGCAAAGCGCCTAGGGCAACCGTTGGACCCTCACGCCCAAGGCTGGCGCCGCCACCGATTGCCAGTGCTGAACCCACCGTTTCTGTGGTCAATTGGCGTGGATGAACACGCCCTCGGCGCTGAACCATATCGGCTAACACACCTGACACTCCGCGCAACTCACCGCCGGGTAAAAAACGCACCGCAATACAGCCCACCAGAAAGCCTGTGATTGTGGGTGCAAGTAAGTAGATATACCACGGTAGTGTGGCAAAAGCGTCTTCCCATGTTCGCTCACCGGTCCAAAAAAGGCTGACCCACTCGATGGCGAAACGCAGCAGTAACGCCATATAGCCCCCGAGAATGCCAATCACAATGGCCAGTAAAACCATGTAGAGCGTGTCCTGCTGACGCGTCCAGTCCAACAGCGTAGCTTTTTTTTCCTGTAATTTATGCCACAATATCATCTATATTCCTTACACTAACGCACCAATATTCGCCGCACTCTCTCTATTTGTCCCCAGCCGTCACCATCGAGAGATCAAAAGGGTGCTCTTTGATCGTTTCCATCACTTTTTCAGTGACCAGATCAAAGGACAGTTCATCGGGTAGATATTCCTCACAATAGCTATTCGCCTGATAGCATAAACGGCCCAGATAACTGGGACTATGCACGCTATGGTGTTCACCGACTGCCGCACAGATATCTGCAGGAAAGAGCCACAAAGCCAGCATAATCCGACCCGCTTCAGCATGATTCACACCATATAAATCCTGCTCAAATTCAAGCAAATCTTGTTTATTTTTTTGGCTATCTAGGCGATCAAAATAGGCGAGATCTATCCGCATACTCAGTGCTGCCCGCCCAATATCATGCAATAGACCGGTCATAAAAGCACGTTCATGGCTGCACAGCTTCTGCTGAGGGTCTGCCCCCTTTGCCATCTTTTCGCATATCATCCCCATGGCAAACGCATGCGACCAAAAGTTTCGCACATGCGCGAGTCCGGCAGGAATGCTAATACCACTCAATAGAGATATTGCCGTCGCAATATGAATAGTTTCTTTCATGCCTAGACGCGCAATCGCCTTGGAAAGCTCGCCAATAGGCGTTTGCAGTGGGTTATAAACCAGCGAGTTCGCAAATTTTAAAAGCATCGCTGTAGTAGCATGATCACCACGAACAACCGCCGCCAGATCATCTGCACTGGAATCCGGATCCTGCGCTATTTCCTGAATTTTCAAGAAAAAATCAGGCAGCGATGGAAGGCTCTCGTTAAAAGATAACAGCGCGAGAGTCGACTCTCGATCAAATTTCAAATCAGTCATAGCGACAGACTAGCTTAGTAGAAGCGGTTTGGCACGCAGGTAAAAACAATATCATGTCACAGCTTACTGTTAATAGGAGCACTCAGCACAAAGTTAGGATAAATTTGCCACGCTATTAGCCATTCCTTCATAAAGTGGAAAAATGATATTGGCGCCAAGCAGCAGGTCGATCAGAGGTGATGCGGCTAGTAGCGTCAGCAATAACCAGCCATTGCGTTGTAAAAATAGCATTTCCAACCAGCCTCGGCTTCTCTTTTGCCATAACCACTCACCCAAGAGCTGCCCAGGCAGCGGTAGCAGATGCATGCAAACCATACATAAATTGAAAAACATCAACACTTTAGCCCACCAGTGATGCAAAGGTGGCAAGCCAGATGGACTCATGTGAGAAAGGCTTAAAAAATAAAGAAGCAAGCCCAAAAGCATCAGTAAAAGGTGCACACAGAGGCGTATAAATGCCCCTCTTACCCCGACCACCATCGCTCGGTTCATACAGATAATAACACCCCGGTGAAAGCTAATCGAGGCCAACAGTGGGAGCCAAACAGCTCTGCTGTTCATTGCCGAAAACGGCTGTGATAGTGGCGTGTGAGTCAACTTCAGCTCCACCATAGCGACACAGCTCAACGAGATAAGCACCGGCAGGCTGTAGAGGATGAGCTGACGAATGACAATCTCAAACCAAGTATCCATCAGCACCTCGCTCTTTCAATGATGGAACCCTCATGACAA
The DNA here is from genome assembly GCA_030950555.1 of Mariprofundus sp. Taxonomy (GTDB): domain Bacteria; phylum Pseudomonadota; class Zetaproteobacteria; order Mariprofundales; family Mariprofundaceae; genus Mariprofundus. Next base: position 5,732 of record JAUZRH010000048.1, read on the forward strand.
ACTCCTTTTGTGAACCTGCGCAATGTGAAGCAGCCACTGCATAGATGCAATGATTGCTGCTATTGTGCTATAGTTGTCATCACTATTCAGAACCATTCACCGCAGAGAGCGCACAGTAAGGGCCGCGGAAAAAATAAAGTATCCAGGTTATGCGCAGGATAGTTGTTGGATTCAAGGCGCCAAATCAAGCGCATAAGCAAGCCCTGAATGGGCGCGATAGCCTACTGCCTTTAGTAGTAACTCTTTGGCAACGCAGAATGCGGACTTATAGA
>JAUZRH010000049.1 GCA_030950555.1 Mariprofundus sp.
TGACACTTATAAATAATTATCATAAAAAAATTCGTCAGGCCGACTTCCCTATTACGATCGTCAATAGTACATCCAACCTAGGGCCGCGGAAAGAATAAATCATCCCATTCTGCTGGTCTATAAGTCCGCATTCTGCGTTGCAGAAACAGTTACATAGGCCCAGCTATGCGCCTGTTTCTGCGCCTTGAATCCAAACTTCTATCCTGCGCACCTTTTGGATGTTTTATTATTTCCGAGGCCCTTACTACTAAAGGCAGTAGGCCATCGCGCCCATTCAGGACTTGCTTATGCGCGTGATTTGGCGCCTTGAAGCTAACTTCTATATGGAGCATAATCTGGATACCTTATGCTTTCCGTGACCCCTAGTCTCTCCTGAATTCAGGTCTAAGCAGTTGCAACAACCAGCTACAAAAAACGCTAAGGAGAATAGCCATGATTAAACCCTATTTACAGTGGGAGCCGGAAATCGCTGCATCTGTTTTTGTAGCTGATTCAGCTGACCTCATCGGTCGAGTAAAAATAGGCAACGATGCTAGCATCTGGTATCAAACGGTACTGCGCGGTGATGTGGGTGATATTATTATTGGTGAGCGTAGCAATATACAAGACCACAGCATGCTTCACACCAGCACTGGCATGAGTAGCTGTATTATCGGAGATGATGTCACCATTGGCCACCGGGTCACGTTGCACGGCTGTGAAATTCAGCATGGTTGTCTGGTTGGCATGGGCTCAATCATTATGGATCAGGCCGTACTGGAAGCGGGCTGCTTGCTGGCGGCCGGTTCACTCGTTACAGAACGAAAGGTCTTGCGTGGAGGCTATCTCTATGCCGGTTCACCCGCCACAGAGCGTCGTGAACTCACCCGGGATGAGAAACTTTTTTTGCAACAATCAGCCCTACACTATGTAGAAGTTGCCAGGAATCACCGCCATGAGTCATAAACGCTTTGCTGCAATCGACATTGGATCAAACACATTCCGCTTGCTTATTGCTGAAAAGAGCACCGCGGCGGCAGCGTTACCATGGCATATAGTTTATTATACCCATCGCATCATTCGCCTGGGTGAAGGCCTTCACCAGCATGGTAAGTTAGCCGATAATGCAATGCAAAGAGCACTGGTAGCATTTACTGAATTCAGTCAGCTAGTGGCCAAATATCAGGTTTCAACCGCCTCCACACTGGCACTTGCTACCGCAGCTATGCGCGAGGCCAGTAATGGCGAGGCCTTTTGCGCCAGCGTCGAAGCCCAAACCGGCCTTCAAATACATATCATTGATGGCAATACGGAAGCTCGCATGTCTCTCGCGGGTGCTAGCGCAGTACTCACACCATCAACCCGTCAGGATATGCTGCTGTTTGATATTGGCGGCGGCAGTAGTGAGTTTATCCGGGCGGCCAATGGCCAATGCCGCGATGCTATCAGTACCAAAATGGGTGTTGTTCGCCTTGTTGAAGCCCATCTTCAAACAGACCCACCATCGGCCACCGATTATCAGAAGATGGTCGATGCAGCCGATCTACATCTGCATGATGTCGTAGATTCATGGGGTGATGATGTTTCACCACCACAATACTTGGTAGGAACTGCTGGCACCGTCACCACATTAGCAGCCACCCAACTCGACCTAGCACCGTATGATGCCGATAAAATCAATAATCACTGGATGGATAGAGACTCTTTTTATGCCCTGCGTGACCGACTTTTAACGATGAACCATCAACAGCGTCAGTTGATTCGCACCATAGAAACAGGTCGAGCTGATCTTATCATTGCCGGCCTTGCGATTATCGAAGCAATCTTTATCCGCTTCCACTATGATGGTATGTTTATTGTAGACGCAGGACTTCTTGAAGGTGGTTGGCTTGAAATTTCAGACTGCCCTTTTAAGCCGGAACAGCAATGATTACAGGCTTTTCTTAAGACGGAAAAGGCTTTGCCAAATAGTCGATTCCCTCACCCCAACCCTCTCCCGGAGGGAGAGGGAGCAATAGCCTCAGCTTGCAAATGCACTGTGACGTGAGCAATACCCTCTCCCTCAGGGAGAGGGCTTGGGTGAGGGGATTAATAAAAAAAACCCCTGATTAAAAAAACTTCCGGAGGATGAAGATAAATCTTTCAGCTGTGAGCTAACGTAAATCGTCAACTGTTTTTTATGTTCGTTCTGAGTTCGGTCCCCGGTGTTGGTGGTTTTGTTTGGGTTCCCCCCCTCGACTATTTGGCGAAGCCTTTTCCGCCTTAAGAAAAGCTTTAATGTGTAAACTGGAATATGAAGGATGCCCGGGAACGCACCCTTTTAACTCATGACAAAGGCACAAGCGAGCCATCAGGTGAATATCATTTATGGTAGAGAGTATCCCCTGGGGGACGACACACGAATGGACACGTATAAGGCAATAATCATACGTTAATTCGTGCAAGTCGTGGGATAAGGTGAATGCCGCTTGCGGCAGCGAAGGTACCCTAGGGTATCAGCGGCTAATATTTTCTTTGTTCCGTTAAAACTCAGCATCTGAAGATCTCAAAATGATAGAGGCCCCAATATACTTGATTGTCACCATAGCATGTTTGAGCTTGATTATCGAAATGGCTGAGGTTCATGGGTAATCAGGAAGTGCATATCACTGTGTTCCGGCAAGTCGTTTACCTGCGACCTCTGACCCCCACTATCCTTGCCTACGCCCAGTTATCAAGGCGCAGACCTGGCACACGTTCAAACTCTTTAAGGTTATTTGTCACAAGAATCAATCCCATAGCTCTTGCATGCCCGGCAATCATCATGTCATAAGGTCCAATAGGTTTACCTGCCTTATATAGCTCTGCCCTCACTTGACCAAAATGCTCCGAGGCATGTTCGTCAAAAGAAACCACTTCCATCCGAGCAGTAAGACCTACAATATCAGCGAGGTTTCGCTCCGTTTGAGATGATCGCTCTGCACCATAAATCAACTCTCCAAACGAAACGGACGAAATACACATCTGACCTTCATGTTGTTTAAAAGCCTCACGAACTTGGGATGGACGATTCTTTATCGTGTAAATCACGATATTGGTATCAAGCATATATTTCAACATGCTCATAATGACTCCCGCTCCTGATCCACAGGTTGATCCCGATCACACATGAAATCATTTGATACGCCTAAGCCATCAAACCAGTAATCCCACGATTCCCCAGCCGGCGTAATAATTCGAGTATTACCAATGGCTACAATCTCTACTCTTTTAATAGATTCCGGCAGAGCGACTGCTTTAGGCAACCGTACAGCCTGAGTTTTATTACTTTTGAAAATCGTTGTATTGGTTGCAGTCATAAAGACCTCCATCATAGATAGTGAAATGATACATATCAGGATGGATATATCAACTGTATATTCAATATTAATATCAAATAAGGAGCATATCTATAATCATACGCCATCCGAAGAAGCAGGGTCAGGTCTTGAATGTTGAATTGTTATCTTCCCAGCCTTTAATCAGCCTGCTTACCAATGAGTAATGAACGCTTGCAAATGCAGCAATCTCACGCATTGTATAGCCATTTTCTCTGTAAGCTATTGCCATCCACTCACCGCGGTCGACCCGATCACCTTTCAATTCATCCAAACTGCAACGAAAAACTTGTTTCTCAGATCTAGGGCTCTCATCATCACCTAGAGCTAACCGTTGAATTTCAGGCATCCTTCACCAGCCTTGAAAAGTAGTTTACACTTTCACCTGTCTGTTTTAACTTTTTTCGGCAACCACGGAGTCCCCTTATTTATTAAAAAAAGGAATAAAATCAACGCATAAGGTTCGCCGCGAACACCAAATTCAAGTTTTTTTAAAAAACTATGTAACCCTTCAAAGTGTAAACCCCATTATGAAGGATGCTGGATTTCACATCTAAACAGTTCATCGCCCAGCACATGCGTTCCAACCGCATTGGCCAACGGGGAGTCATCCCTTGCTTCATTGGCGACATAAACTTGATATCGTTCATGAGAACCACCAAACTGCTCCAACACCCAGCTCACCGAGGCAAAATGCTCTACCAGAACCAAGCCGGCCGTGGCACGATAACTACTCCAGGGTCACTCTAGGCTGTCGAAGTTATGACTGCTTAAAATTCAATAAGTTACGGTACTCTGTGAGTGCGACTAACGACCTTTTTAAAAATTTCATGTTTAATAATAAGTAGTTAGAGATATGATGGTGTAATTTGAAACCTCAAAAAATAGCACTTTTTTTGCGCATAATTTCACTACTTTTTGGATGTTTTATATTTCTATCACTAACTGTTTTTAAAGTTAAATTATTGTTTTTAAAAAGCCAATAATATCTGCGAAAAATTAATTTCGACAGCCTAGGGCCACTCTCCCACATTTTCCACCATGCCCGCAGCAACAGGGTTACGTACGATATATCTGCAAAGCTTCAGCAGGTGAGAATCTTTCTCAACCAGTATCGCTTTATAACGCCCCTGAAAGACATGCCCAACCCTGCTATATTGACGATTAAGCCGCTGTGTATATACACCATTCCAATGACGCATACCCTTACTTAGATTTCCCTTGGGCGTTTCGATCAACAGGTGGTAGTGATTGGCCATCAAACACCACGCATAACAGACCCAGTCAAACCGTTCAACAACCTGCAAAAGAACATTGATAAAGCTCTCACGATCTGAGTTGGGCAGATAAATATCATCCTTTCCATCTCCTCTCGAGGTTATATGATAAACCGCGCCCGGAAATTCTATGCGTAGTGGTCGTGCCATGGAGAAACCTTAACACTTCCTTCTTTAAATTCAACATTCAAGACCTGACCTCAGCCTTTCGGAACTTGACCCGGAACTTAACAAATATCAATAAGTCAAGTCTGACCCGGCCACATCATTTATTGGACTTGCGCCAAGGCATCGACTGCCGGGAACTTCTGTTCATGGGCGTGCATCAATGTCCAAAATTGGAAATACGAAGGTTAGAAAGTCACTCTTTATGCCTGCATTGGTCGCAATGAGGTACAATCCACCATTGATTAAAATGAGAGATCGG